>CAZGQU010000018.1:0-11715 GCA_964527845.1 uncultured Candidatus Saccharibacteria bacterium
ATGAAGTTACATCTAGGTTGCGGACAAGTCTATCTGGAGGGGTACGTGAATATTGATTTTCCCCTCTCTGAGCATACAGTGCAGCAAAAGAGCGTTGCTGATGAGTTTGCCGACTTAACCAAGTTAAGCTACAAGCCAAAAAGCATAGACGAAGTCCGGCTGCATCATGTTTTTGAGCACTTCCCAAGACATGTAGCACTTGCGCTCCTCGCTTCTTGGTACACCTGGTTGAAACGGGGTGGCAAGATACATATTGAAGTGCCCGATTTTGAAGAAAGTGCAAAGCTCGTCCTGAATTCCAAAACTTCAGACCACGACCGAAAAGTAGCAATGCGCCATATTTTTGGGTCCAACGAAGCTCCTTGGGCCACTCACTACGAGGGATGGTCCGAACACACATTAAGAGAAGTATGTTCTTTGCTGGGCTTTAAAAATATCCGTGTTGAGAAATCATCCTACATGGCAACTCGCAATATTACCGTAACTGCTAAAAAAGGGCTGGGAATAGGGCTCACGCCGAATAGGGCTCGCAAGCTCGCTAAACAATATCTTGTAGGTTACACAGCCAACGATAGTGATTTTGAAACCTCGCTTCTTGAAATTTGGCTCAATGAATTTGACAATCAGTTCGCAAACACCAGGGCCCAATAGTTATGCGGCACACTATCAGCGTCATAATCCCGACCTACAACCGTGCTCATTACATTGCCTCTGCCGTTGAAAGCGTCTTAAGCCAAAATTTGCCGAAGGGATATGGGCTTGAGGTTTTAGTAATTGATGATGGTTCGACTGATAACACAGGAAAAGTCCTTAAAAAATTTGGCGATCAAATTATCTATAAAAAAATCAAACACAGCGGCCTGCCAGCTGTACCTAGAAATGTGGGCATCAAAGTCGCTAAGGGCGAATTAATTGCTTTCCAGGACTCAGATGATTTATGGGCCAAAGACAAGCTCATTAAACAAGTGCCTGTGTTTACAGATGAAAAAGTGGTGCTTAGTTTCGGCAATACCAAAGCAATGTCAGCTAAAGGCACTAAAAAGGCGAAGGCAACATTTGATAGCAAGCAGCTCAGGCAAGGCGAAAAATTTGAAAATCTAATTAGCAGCAATGTCGTATCTACCCTGACTGTCATGGCCAGGAAAAAGGTACTCGATGAGTTGGGCGGGTTTGACGAGAACCCCGATCTGAAAGCGGTAGAAGACTACGAACTGTGGCTGCGCATTGCGGCGCGTTATCCAGGTGGGCTTAAGAGCATACCCGAGGTGTTGGCTTACTATCGGATTCATGAGCATAACATCAGTGTGGCAGACGACTTAAAAGCTCTGGAACAAATAATGAGAGTGCAGGAATCGGTGTACGATAAAGACCAGTTCGCCAAGCCAGAAATGCCACAGCAACTACTAAAAGCCCTAAACACAACTTACAGGAACTGGAGCCGCCTAAAAAATGAGCGCGAGCCGGAAACCAAACCGAAGGTTTCGGTCGTGATGAGCGTGTATAATGGCGCCAAACATTTGCGGAAATCCATTGAAGGCATACTTGGCCAGACTTTCAAGGATTTCGAATTTATCATCATTGATGACGGCTCAACTGACAGCTCGGCCAAAATAATCAAAAGTTATAAAGATAAGCGCATCCGGCTTATCCAGCAGACCAACCATGGGCTGGTTTACTCATTAAATAAAGGCGTCGGCCTGGCAAGGGGTGAGCTAATCGCAAGACAAGACGCCGATGATATTTCCTTGCCCGAACGATTGGAAAAAGAGGTCGCGCTATTCAATGAAAACCCAGGGCTCGGATTAGTCGGCACGTTCTTTACCTATTTTGATGAAAAAACTGAAAAGCCTGGCTTAACTATAACCATGCCCACAAAGAGCCTTGATATAAAAAGGGCGCTGTATATCACTAATCCTATTGGCCATGGAACGGCTATGTACCGAAAGTCAATTTTTGAATCGCTCGGCCCTTACACCAATGACTACGGCCCTACTGAGGATTTTGAACTATGGCGGCGCATAGCCGACCGTTGGGAAATAGCCATTATCCCCGAATCGCTCTATCTCTACCGCCTGAGCCCGACTAGTATTTCACATACCAAATCTGACATCCAGCACGCCAATACAGCTAAAATCATCGAGGAACAGTGGGCAAAACCGTTTTTGTCAAAGCCATATAGCCAGATTGTCGGTGACGGCAAATTTTATAAGTCTCATGGCTCGCCCTTTGCCTCATTAATATTTGACCAGTATGCCGCACATACCATTGACATTGGTAAGGCGCTCTTTGAGCAAGGATCGTTTAGGAAGGCCTTGCCGACTTCAATCGCCGCCATTCGACTTAAGCCTAAATCAGCACAACTTTTTTTTAGGCCGGCAATCCGAGGAAGTATGAGAAAATTAAAGCGAACTGTTAGGTTTAACCGTGACGCTAAAGAAGCTAAGTGAGGCGCAAATTGAAGATACTTCACACTGTTGAGTTTTATTACCCATCAATTGGTGGAGCACAGGAAGTGGTACGTCACTTAAGCGAGCGTATGGCAAAAGCCGGTCATGAAGTGACCGTAGCTACAACCAAGCTGTCGAATCGCACCAACTACGAACTCAATGGAGTAAAGATCGTTGAGTTTGATATTAGCGGAAATCAGGTCAACGGTATTAAGGGCGAAAAGAAAAAATACCAAGACTTTATAAAAAAGGGTAATTTTGATGTGATCATGAACTATGCTGCTCAACAATGGACGGCTGACTCGTTTTTTGAAATCATGGATGATGTCAAAGCCAAAAAGGTATTTGTACCTTGCGGGTACTCAGCGCTGTACGACCCTGCTTATGAAAATTATTTCAAAAAGATGCCAGGTATCCTTAAAAAATATGATGCGACTGTTTATTTGTCTAATGACTATCGAGACATAAACTTTGCGCGCAAGCACAACATACAAAATATTCACGTCATACCAAACGGCGCAGATGAAAATGAGTTTAGCGAGCAATTGAGTTTTGAGCAGCAACGCAGACTCAAGAACTCGTATGGCATAGGCGGGTTAACGATAATGACCGTCGGCAACTACACTGGCGAAAAGGGCCATGCAGAGTTATTACATGTCTTCAAACGACTGCCCATCAGCAAGGCCACACTTGTTAGCGCCGGTACTATTAAACCCCATGACGGATGTTTTGATATGTTTGAAGCACAAGCCTGGCACATAAACCACAGCCGCAAGTTTATTGGCAAACGAGTTGTGATGGTTGACGGGACAGACCGCCAAACTGTATGTGACCTCTTAAAATGTGCGGACCTCTTTGTATTCTTTTCAAATATTGAGGCTAGTCCCTTGGTAATATTTGAGGCAGCTGCAGCTGGTGCACCGTTTATTGCCAGTGCTGCCGGAAATATTGCTGAGATAGCCGACTGGACAGGTGGCGGCATAGTTGCAAAAACGCATAAGCGGCCGAATGGCAGGGTCAGTGTAGATCTGCGTGACGCCTTGTGGCAGACCAGCAGACTGGCATACAATCGCACAAAGCGCGAAGCCCTTGGTAGTGCCGGTAGGCGAGCTTGGCAGAAAAACTTCACATGGGAAAAACTGACTAAAAGATACCTAGGTCTTTACAAGGACGTTCTGAAAGGAAAGAAATGATTGCAGTACGTTTAATGGGCGGCCTGGGCAACCAGATGTTCCAATATGCAATTGGTCGCAAATTAGCACTTGAGCACAGCACGGATCTGGTTATGGATTTAATTTTTTTTGAAAATATTGCAAAGATAGATACGCCCAGACACTACGAGCTTGATTGCTTTACTATCAACGAAAAATTTTTAAGCCCTGCTAAAAGGCCGGTCGAAAACCCACAGTCTACTTTTGCCGGTAGACGCGGCAAGTTACAGCTCATAAAACATCGGCTGGTCGGCCAAAACTGGCAAGTCTACTATGAACCGCACCATAATTTTGACCCTAAAGCCTTAAAATTGCCCGACAATTCGTACTTGATAGGCTACTGGCAAACTGAAAAATATTTCGCGGACTCCAGAGATATAATTCTTAAAGATTTTAGCTTCAAGCAACCGGCAAAGGGAAAAAACGCAGAGCTTTTAAACCAAATCAAAAATTCGGAGTCAATATCTATCCATGTCCGGCGCGGTGACTATGTCACCAATAAACATGCCAGTAAGTTCCATGGCACTAAAGAGTTAAGTTATTACAATACCGCCTTAAGCCACTTCCTCAAACAAACAAATAACCCGACACTATTCGTGTTTTCTGATGAACCTGAATGGTGCAAGAATAACCTGAAGTTTAAACAGAAAACGGTGTATGTTGAAGGTAATAAAAAGGGCTATGAAGACATGCGCCTTATGATGAACTGTAGACACAACATAATTGCGAACAGTTCTTTCAGCTGGTGGGCGGCGTGGTTGAATCAAAATCCAGATAAATTAGTGGCCGCTCCAAAACAGTGGTTTAATGATTCTTCGGTTAACACTAAGGATGTGATTCCTGAGTCATGGATCAAAATCTAACAATGCCGAAATTGTCGGTTGTAATGAGCGTTTACAACGGTGAGCATTATTTGAAAGAGGCACTAGAAAGCATACTGAACCAAACGTTCGCGGATTTTGAGCTTATCGTCATCAATGATGGGTCAACCGACAGCACACCTAAAATTTTAAAATCCTACAAAGACCCACGGCTCGTTATAGTTCATCAAGAAAATAAGGGTTTGGTTAAGTCCTTAAACACAGGCTGTAAAATGGCCAAAGCAAATTTAATTGCGCGGCATGACGCTGACGACAAGTCTTTGCCCACCAGGTTCGATAAGCAAATCAAGTATTTAAAAGATAACCGGCAAGCTGTTATCGTTGGTAGTTCAATGAGCGTCATGAACAAAGACAGTAAAATTTTGCACGAACACCGGGTTTTATTGAACGATCCTGAGCTTAGGCAGGAACTGTTAGTGCGCTCACCGTTTGCTCATGGATCGGTAATGTTCAGAAAATCAGCCTTCGAAAAAGCAGGCCAGTATAATAAAGACTACTGGCCTGCAGAAGACTACGAACTTTGGCTGCGCATGTCATTACACGGAAAATTAGCCAATTTGGACGACTGCTTATATATTTACCGTGAACATGCCGAAAGTATTTCGACAGGCAACGACAGGGTACAAAAGCAGCAGATTAAAGCAGTCCAGGAATTAGCCTGGAAGCACAAAACTCATTTAATGAGCAAGCAAAAAATTCGCTTGTCATCATACAAAAAACTAACGTTGGGCAGCCAGCGGGTTGACCGAATAGTCAGCAACGTCGCTTCGGTCTCTAAAAAGGCAGTCCGTAGAAAAAACCTAGTCTTTGCACTACAAAATGCACGCTTATTGTCATCCAGTCCACTAGCTTACAGACGAGTAGCTGGTACCATAATACGCATGGAAGCTGAAGTATGATGCCAAGTCCCGACATAAGTGTTGCTATACCAACGTACAATCGCAGCGAGGTTCTGATAGACACTATTCATGACGTATTAAAACAATCTTATAAAAACCTTGAACTTATAGTTGTTGACCAAACGAAAAAGCATGATCCTGAAGTTCAGTCCGCACTTGATTTAATTAAAGATCCCCGATATCGCTATTTTAAAACCGCGCCTCCCTCTTTGCCAGCCGCCCGCAATTTTGCGCTTAATGTCGCTAGGGCACCGATTGTCTTATTCCTAGATGATGACGTCAAGCTCAAAAAAAACATGGTAGCCGAACATCTGAAGGCACTCGAAAAATATCCGGAAATAAGCGCTGTGGCCGGCAGAGTGATGCAAACTGGCTTCCCGATCAAGAAAGAGGTATTAAGATTTGACGATTACGCGGTCTCGCGTGGGGTATTTACGGCAACCGATGCCGGTTATACCAACACATTTCCTGGCGGCAACCACTCAATAAGGGTCAAGGATGCCCTTGCAGTGGGTGGCTATGAAACACGCTATCGGGGCAATGCTTTTCGAGAAGAAAGCGACTTGGCTTTTAGATTGGTACGGCACGGTATGAAAATATACTACGAGCCCAGGGCCGAGCTTTTGCACTTGGCTGCACCCAGTGGCGGCTTAAGAATTAGTGGCCATATCTATGATTCAAAAACTTTCTACAAAAACGAAATGTTTTTTACAATCAGGGCTGTCAAATTTTACAGGCTCCCTAAAGCAATACTAAAGAAGTACTTGGAGTACTGTAAGCCTGGACGCAAAATTATGTTAAAAAGAAGCCTATATTTTACAGCGGGACTCTTAACTGCTTTCTGGTGGATCGTGTTCGGTAAAAAAATCGTCCAGAGAGAGGTCAAATGAGAATTGGCGTAGATGTAAGATCGCTGGAAGACAGCTCCCAACACAGAGGGATTGGCAGGTACGCTTCTGAATTATTCGAGGCACTTAGCAAAATTGACCATTCTAACGAGTACATCTTTTTCTTATCCAACCCTAAAGCTAAAATACCTAATTTTAACTTGGGCAAATCGTTGAAAGCTTCATATATTTATGGCAGGAAGCGAGGGCTTCGAGGGGTAAAATTTATACGTATCCTTTTTATAAAGCCGCGCAGGTTAAATGTTGATGCACATAATCTGGATGTTTTTTTTCAGCTTGATATTACCCAACCCGTAAAGGCCCGAAAGACTCCTGTAGTTAGCGTGGTTTATGATGTAATACCATTTTTGCCTCGTTTCAAACAACAGTATCAACATGTACCCCTCAGGAGTTTTACGCCCCGTGAGATTATCGGTTATTGTCGCGCCAAGCTGTATTGGAAGTTCGCTGATAAACAGCTGGGCCAGTATAAAAATTCAACACGAATCGTCAGTATTTCCGAGCACTCAAAAAAGGATTTGCTGAAATTAGTGCCGTATATTAAGCCCAATAAAGTGGTAGCAGTACCTTTAGCTGCAAAAAAGTTACTATCAAAGGCCACCAAACCAAGCAATCGCCTTAAGAAGCTGGATTTGCGCAAGTATTTATTTTATGTGGGAGGTGTAGATCCACGAAAGGGTTTGGTAAATCTAGTTAAAACTTTAGAGGAAGTTTGGAAAAAGTTTCCAGATACACAACTCGTTTTAGCTGGTAAGGAAATCGTGGATATGGAAGTGCTTGAAGCAAAAAGATTAGCACGCGTTTGCAAAGATGCCTCAAGGCCCAAACAAATTATAAGATTAGGGTATATTGAGGACAAAGAACTCGCCTGGCTATATAAGCATGCTGTTGGCTTCGTTTTTCCAAGCAGATATGAAGGATTTGGCTTACCAATACTTGAAGCCATGCAATCTGGTTGTCCGGTCATAACTTATGATAATTCCTCTCTGCCAGAAGTTGCCGGGAAGGCCGCGCTGGTAGTTAAAGACGGCGGCTCTATGGCACCGGTAATTGTGCGTCTGCTCAGTGAACCAGCGCTTCACGATAAACTAGTGAAGGAAGGCAAAAAGCAAACGGAAAAGTTCACTTGGCAAAAAACCGCCAAACAAACGCTTGACGTGTTAATCGCAGCAGCAAGGAGTTAAAGTATGTACATTGGTGTCGACGGCAGACCTCTTCAGGGAGAAACGCAGTATCGGGGAATTGGAAAAGCCCTGGGCTTGATGCTTGAATCATTAGTGTCCCAGCTATCTCGTGACGACACTCTGGTTTTTTACCTCGACAGCGGCCTTCCCAAGCCAGAGCTGCTAAAAAAAATACGTGGATATAAGACCATCTCGTTGCCCACCTCCAAACTTGGCCGCAAACGATATTGGCGCTCGATACTTTCTTCGTATCCGCCCATAAAACCCGGCTCGGGCGATATAGACGTCTTACTGCAGTACGACGCCTCATTGGGCGTGCCGACAAGTGTGCCTACAGTTGTTGTGTTTCACGATTTGATTCCGCTGCTTTTTCGCGAACAGGAAAAACGCAAATCAGCCAAAGGCCTGCGGCGCGTTAAAAATGCTTTGGCCAGCAATCTATATTGGCGCAAATACATAAGAACGCTTAATAACTACAAGCGGGCCAGAATGATCCTGCCGCTGTCCGAAGCGTCAAAGAGGGATCTTCTAAAGCATCTAAGCAGGATAGATCCCGATAAAGTCAAGGTTGTTCATCTTGGCGTAAATAAACCTGACAAGGCAGCTGCAGGCTCTGCCGCAGTGCGCAAACTAACAAGCCGACCTTACCTATTGTACGTTGGGGGAATTGACTTCAGAAAAAACATCATTGAGCTTCTGAAAGCCTTTTATGAGCTAAAACCAAAGTACCCTGACCTAAGGCTTATCACAGTAGGTAAAGAATTCAGTCTAAATAATCAGTTGTCAGATTTGGGATGGTATACAGTTTTAAATAGCAATAAAACGTTTGCGAAGGACGTTATTGCGCCTGGTTTTTTAACTGAGGAGGATTTAATTTTTATATACCAACATGCCGAGGCTTTTGTCTTCCCCAGCCGTTATGAAGGCTTTGGGTTGCCGATTATTGAAGCTATGCAAATAGGCGTGCCAGTCGTTGCCTATAAAAATTCATCTATTCCTGAGGTAGCAGGCAATGCCGCTATGCTTGTCAAAGACGGTGACCCCTTGGCTCCGGCAATTGAGCAGTTGTTGTCTAATAAAGCGCTTCGCCGAACCCTTATAAATAAAGGAAGACAGCAAGCTAAGCAATTTAGCTGGCATGAAACTGCCAAACATACATTAGCAGCGCTTAAGAAGGCAGCTAAAAATGAATAAACCGGTTCATATTTTGGTTGACATGAGGGCCGCGTCAAAGCTCAACCGTTCCGGGGTGGGAAATTACGCGGCTAAACTAATAGAGGCTTTGGCTAAGAATTATCCGGAGCTTAAAATAACAGGGCATTATTTTAATTTTTTAGGTCGTCAGACTATTGGGCAATTACCACAAACGGACAATATACAATATAAAGTCAGTCGCATACTGCCAGAAAAAGTTTTTAATTTGCTACGAAGAAACGGCATACCAATACCGTTCGAGCTTTTGATTAAGCGCCGCGGGACTGTCAATGTTTTCCCTGATTATTTGATGTCTCCCAGCATTTTTAGGACACCGACAGTTTGCATTATTCATGACCTATCATTTGCTGATATGCCAGAGGTGGTAAGTCCGCGTAATCGAGCGGATTTAACCAAACTGGTTCCCTATGGTATTGCTCGTGCTACAAAAATTGTTGCTGTATCTGACTTTACAAAAAACCGAGTCGCTGAGCATTACAGCGTGGACACCAGCAAGATCAGCACTGTTTCACCGGCTGTCGACCGTAACCATTATTATCCGAGACCGGATACTGAAATTACCAAAACCCGGAAAAAGTATAAGCTGCCGAGGTACTATATTTTATACGCCGGCAACTTTGAACCACGAAAAAATATAGAGGGAATTATTAACGCTTATGCGTTGTTGGATCCAAAATTACGCAAAAAATTCGCCTTAGTATTAGCTGGTGGCAAAGGTTGGTTGAGCGAACAGATTTACCAGGTAATTGCATCTCATCAAAAAATGGGTCACAACATCATTGTGACAGGCTTTATTGACGCCAAATACATGCCGGCTTTAATGAGCGGTGCGGCTTTGTTTGTTTTCCCCTCATTTTATGAGGGCTTTGGCATGCCGCCGCTTGAGGCTATGGCTTGTGGTGTGCCCGTCATTAGCGCCAATAATTCATCGCTCCCCGAAGCAATAGGGGATGCCGGCATACTAATAGATGCCAACGATACTCGCGCTCTTTCTATAAACATGAAAAGGCTTATCGGAAACCAGGTTCTGAGAAAAAAATATATCAACAAGGGATACAAACAGGTTGCTCGTTTTACCTGGGATGAGGCCGCAGCTCAGCTCAAAGACGCTATAGACAAAACTTAGGACTCATAAGTTACTTTAACTTCACCGTTCAGCTTGCTCTGGAGTTCGGCGATATCAGCATCAACCATGAGCTTAACTAGCTCTTTGAACGTTGTTTTTGGCTTCCAGCCGAGTTTCTTTTTTGCCTTTGCCGGATTTCCAATCAGCAAATCTACCTCTGCCGGGCGGTAGTAGCGCGGGTCTATCTCGACATATTTTTTCCACTCAAGTCCAACATGTCCAAAAGCCTCGTCCAAGAATTCACGTATAGTATGTGTTTCATTGGTGGCGATAACGTAGTCATCTGGTTTGTCTTGTTGGAGCATTAACCACATGGCTTCAACATACTCTTTTGCATAGCCCCAGTCGCGCTTGGCATCAAGGTTGCCCAAATACAGCTTATCCTGCAAACCAGCTTTAATATGCGCTACGGCGCGAGTGATCTTACGTGTTACAAACGTTTCGCCCCGGCGTGGAGATTCGTGGTTGAACAATATGCCGCTACAGGCAAACATGTCATAGCTTTCACGGTAGTTTTTCGTAATCCAGTGGGCATACAGCTTGGCGACTGCATAAGGTGAGCGTGGGTAAAATGGCGTGTCTTCGGTCTGTGGTACTGCCTGCACTTTGCCAAACATTTCACTTGACGACGCTTGGTAGAACCGCGTATCCTTGAGGCCAACTTTGCGCATTGCTTCAAGTATCCTTAGTGCACCGATAGCTGTGACATCTCCGGTATACTCAGGTATATCAAACGAAACCCGCACGTGGCTTTGCGCGGCAAGGTTATAGATTTCATCCGGCCGGACGTCCTGTAAAATCCCCTGGATTGAACTTGCGTCATTTAAGTCACCATAGATTAATCGCAGCTTGGCATTTTTTTGGTGCGGATCCTGATATATATGGTCAATCCTATCAGTATTAAACGTACTTGCCCGCCGAATAATCCCGTATACCTCGTAGCCTTTTTCCAGAAGGAGTTCAGCCAAATAGCTTCCATCCTGACCTGTAATGCCAGTAATTAGCGCCTTTTTTGCCATTTGCAATTTTGTTCCTCAATTACTTAATAAAACACCCTTAGTATACCTCATCTCTTCTGTTTCGAGACTTTGTGGAATAAGCTATAGTATGGTTAATAATGGCAAAAATTGTTATTGATGCACGGGAGTCAGGCACAAGCACTGGCAGGTATATTGATAAGCTGATTGAATACTTGCACAAAATAAACTCTGAACACAGTGTTTTTGTTCTGACAAAAATTGACCGTTTGGATTACCTGCAGTCTATAGCGCCTAAGTTCAACGTTGTTGCAGCCACATATAAGGAATTCACGTTTGGTGAACAGTTTGGACTTTTACGTCAACTTAAAAAACTCAAGCCAGACCTTGTGCATTTTGGTATGGTGCAACAACCAGCGTTCTATCGGGGAAGGGTGGTGACTACTATGCACGACCTTACAACGACCAGGTTCCGAAATCCGGCAAAGAATGTGCTTATTTTTTCGCTGAAGCAATTAGTTTATAAATGGCTCAACCGGCGCGTGGCACGAAAATCTGATCACATAATTGTACCGAGTGAGTTTGTGAAACAGGACGTCGCACAATATGCGAGTATCCCGCCTGCCAAAATTACGGTTACTTACGAGGCTGCCGACAAAATTAGCGAAAAACCCGAGGAGGCAGGGGGGCTGGCCGGCAAGCGGTTTATCATGTACGTTGGCCGTCCGCAACCGCACAAAAACCTAAAAAGGCTTATCGATGCCTTTGCCATATTGAAAAAACACCATCCTGATCTGCATCTTGTTATCGCCGGCAAAAAAGATACGTTGATGGATAAACTCGAACATTATACGAACATGAAGGGAA
>CAZGQU010000019.1:0-11377 GCA_964527845.1 uncultured Candidatus Saccharibacteria bacterium
ATTTAGCTCATTGGGAAGGTGTTGAGTATAGGGATGTCTTTTTAGAAAAAACAGGTATTGATCTCGATGTGCTCCTGAGTCAAAGCGAAGACGTCATAGAGCAAACTTTACGGCAAAAAATTGACATGGTCGCACCTAATAGCGAGCAAGCAGAAAAAATCAAGAATTCTAGTGTTGCAACAATGATCGACAAACTTTTTAAATTTACTTGTCGACCGTACATCAATCAGCCCACTTTCGTGACAAAATATCCACAAATCATGTCACCGTTAGCGCGACCAAATGACGTTGATCCACGCTACGTTGATATGATCCAAGGGATTGTTGGATCGATGGAGGTCGTGAAAGCGTATCAAGAATTGAATGATCCGGTATTGCAGTTGCAGAACCTTATGACGCAAGCACAAGCCAAAGCAGCTGGCGATAGTGAAGCAATGGAAGTTGATTGGACATACATTCGAAACATGTTGCGTGGGCTACCTCCTGCTGCGGGTTGTGGTATCGGTGTCGACCGACTAACGGCAATTATCTCTGGAAAGAAGAATATTCACGACACAATAGCGTATCCCTTTAGGGAGAGATTTCGGACCGAATAACTAGGAAGGAGCAGTCATGAAAAGAAGAGTAGGTGGTTTATATGGACCTGATGTCAGTTTCTTGAGCATAGAAAAATGTGATTTAAGTGACAACTCGACTTTCGCCAACAAGGATGCTGTAATTATTGGTGCGCCATACGATGGCGGCACAAGCTATCGTTCCGGGGCAAGATTCGGTCCGCAAACTATCAGACTTACGGACTATATCCCACACGACACTTTAAGACCGCATATAGTACTTGATTCAGATGGGCTACAAGACCTGGATATCGTAGATGCTGGCGACTCTGAGATGCCCCCGACTAGCATAGATATTGCATTAAAAAATCTTCGTAATGACGTCAGTACAATTGCAAAATCTGGCGCCCGACCGATAATTTTAGGTGGCGACCACTCAATATCCTATGCAAATATCACTGGAATTGCTGATGCAATTGGCAGGAAAAAATTCGGTATCATTCATTTTGACGCACATCCCGATACGGCAGATGTTGAGCTTGGTCAAAAACATGGCCACGGTCAGTGGGTTCGTAGGGTCATTGAATCGAACACCATTAGCGGCGAAAATTTTGTGCAGTTTGGTATTCGCGGTTACTGGCCAGACAAAAGTGTACTGGATTGGACGCGCCAACAGGGTGCAACGTGGTATACAATGACCGATGTCTATACGCGCGGACTAGAAGCATGTATTAACGAAGCTATCAAAAAAGCGACTAAAGATGTCGATGGGCTATTTATCTCGGTTGATGTTGATGTATGCGACCCGGCTTTCATGCCTGGAACTGGAACGCCAGAGCCGGGTGGCTTAGCGGCAATTGAGATATTGCATATTATCCGAAAAATCGCAATGGAGAATAATGTTGTTGGGTTTGATATTGTCGAGTTAAACCCGGCCTACGACCACGCAGAAATATCAGCACTTTTAGCCAACAGAATTGTACTTGAATTGCTGTCCGGCTTAGCATATCAGAAAAAAGACTCCGATGACAAGATTTAATGATAATTTAGCTGAAAATCTTGTTTCCATGCGCGGCAATATTTGTGATATTTTTTCACGGAATCAAGTAATTGGCAGTTTTGTCTGCGGGAGCGTAGTTGCACAGGAGTTGCCAGCAAGCGATATAGATATTTTTATATGCTGTCAATATGAGGTTACCGAAGCGCAACGTCACGTCTGGACTGAATACTATCTTGATTTACACGAGCATTTTGGCAAAGATCCAGACGTGGTCTCACCTGGAGAAGTCATGTCGGCTAATGCGCTACGATACGGATTAGATAGAATTTCAAGTATGCCGCCGACCACGAAACTGCGAAATCGCTATGATTTCGACTACCTATGCTGGGCAGGTATGATTGATTCACAGAGGGTTGATATCATCAAGACTAATAAATTTGTTGCCTTCGAGAGATTGGCTCAATACAGTATTGCAAAATGGTCTCGAGCTCTCTTGGGCGGATATACCATCACGCGCAAAACTGGCGAGATAACAGACGCAGATAAAATACTAGCGATGGCAGTAAGCTGTAAGGGGTACTATGATACACACGAGTGATTTTATGAAGCAGAAAGACAAATTGATAGCAATAATCGAACAGGATCAAGAAAAGATTGTTGACATATTGATTAGCTGTGAACCATACGCTACTGCGAAAGATGAGATTGAGCGCAGCCTTATGACCCTCAGAGGTTTCGAGAAAGAATTTTCAAAGGTAAAATCAAGCAAAAAGGTTGGCGCAATTTCAACATTTTTGCCAATCAATTTACCGCTGTATTCGCTTGTACTATTTGCTATTGCGCCGAGCTATTTTGCAGACATTGTTCATGTACGCGTTTCAGGCCACATTAGCACTGTACTAGGTCAATTAACGGAAACACTCAATTTGTTAGAGTTATTTCCTGTTATACAGCTGAAATCATATGAGCGAAAAAGATTCATCAGTGAGTGTGTGAAAAAATCTGACGTTATTCTGTTTTGTGGGCGCTATGAAAATGCCCTAACAGTCCAAAAAGAAAACCCTGATGCGCTTTTTATCTATAATGGTAGCGGTATCAACCCGGCTATTGTAGCTAGTGATGCCGATTTGGACGTAGCTATTCATAAGATTGTTGAAATGCGTACATTTAATAGTGGTCAAGATTGTGCGGGCACAGATTGTATTTTCGTAGAAAGATCTGTATGCGATGAGTTTGTTGAAAAGTTACGCACACGTGTAGCGCAGCTCAGGATTGGTCAGTATGGGGATAAATCTATTGATATAGGCCCAATTGTGAGAAAGGATTACGTAAAGCACCTTTTAAGTTTTCTTGATGAAAATCGCAATCACATTATCCAAGGTGGGAGCATACACGAGAATCTCTTCAGTCCATTTATTGTCAAAAAGGACATTCATGAGCATGTTGGCGAATTCACAGAGCTGTTTGCGCCGGTATTTTACATTTTAACGTATGACACCCTTTCGCAAATCACTGATATTTTGGATCAGCATAAAGATGCATCAATGTATGTCTCTTTGTTTTCTCGGCAAGACATAGAGTCATCGGAGTTTAAGCGTTTGGTAAAAATCGCGCAAATCTTGAGAAACCAAATTGTCAACGACGTAGAATACGGGAACTTAGCATATGGTGGGTACGGCGCAAAGGCAAACTTTGTTGCGCACGATTCGGAATTTATCGTTCGCCCCGTACTAATTAGTCGTGAGATAGATAAATATCTAACTGAGAAGTTTGAATTGAAAAGTGATAAAATGTCAGTAACAATGCTTGGCTCCGGTTGCTGGGAGGGTACGCCTGCGCCGTTTTGTCGCTGTAAACTGTGTCGCATAGCAAGCAAAAATATCTTATCAGTAGAAAACCGTATGCGCCCAAGCTTTCATATTAAAGCCAAAGAAACACAATTTATAATGGAAATTGGACCGGATTTTCGCATGCAAGCTGCCAAATTTAATTTACCAAAAATCAAAGATTACTTAGTAAGCCATTGGCACAATGATCATCTATTCGGTGTGTTTGATTTACATTTTTATGCAGAACTGGTTCTAAAAGAAAAAATCAACATCTATTGCTCAAAGGAAGTGTCGCGTTACATTCAGCAACATATTGGCTATATGCCCATCAATGTTATTGTAGTAAAGCCATTCGAGTCTTTCCGTTTGGGTGGCGTAAAGATAACTCCATTTCCCGTATACCACATGCATAGTCAAGACGACATGAAAAAAGGCGGTGATCTGGAGAACGTATTTGGCTTCTTGCTAGAGCATAGCGAAAGGCAAGTCGCGTATTTGGCAGACTATTATAAAATTCCAGAGAAGTCGCATGAACTGATTCAAAATGTCGACGTCGTTATTGCAGATGGAACATATCTTTTTGAGGAAAAATGGCCGAACAAAGATTTGCAGAACATGACTCGTAAGGAGAAAGACCCGGACCATTTGCACGGCAATGAAATTACGGTATTCACGAAAAGCCTGCATGCAAAAAAAGTTGTGTATCACTCTATCTCGCATTTACCAGGCTTGACGCACGATAAATTGCAATCGTCACTCCCGGACGATCAACTTATTGGCTTTGATGGGATGCAGGTTTTATAAATGTCAAAATCATACGATTCCCCCGTCAGGCCACCAGTTTTACAGATTAAAAGTTCCTAAGTGGGATTTTTTTGCTACCATACATTCATGATTGTAAACCTCAAAGACTTGCCTACGATACGTAGCCAGCATGCAAACGATAAAATCGTTTTGACGAGCGGGACATTCGATTTACTGCACGTTGGACACTTGCGCTACCTGAATGCAGTAAAATCTTTGGGAGATATCGTGGTAGTAATGTTGAGTGGTGATGATCGTGTTAAGGCTAGAAAGGGTCCTGGCAGGCCAATAATTTCAGAGATTGACCGTGCAACGATGCTTGATGCGCTAAAGGCTGTTGATTATGTCTTTATAGATCCAGCTACTGGTAAGCCCGATGAAGTAGACCCAGTGCATGCCAAAATTGTGAAAGATTTACAGCCTGACATGTATGCAACTGATGGTCCTGATCCAAGATTCTGGAATATTATGGATAAGTCTAAATTAGTAATTCTTCCTCGTTCAGAGGGTGATGGTTACGCTTCTACCTCGACGATCATTCAATACATTACCAATCTGAATCATTAGTCGCCAAATTTACAAGGTATTTTTTCTTGGCCACGGAAAGCTAAATACCGATTGTATAACCGCGCTCGCGACGATGGATTCCCATGGGATAGCTGGTAAGGAGTTTGCTAATATTCCCATTAACTAATCTCTTGCTTTTATTGCTAAAAGTAGTATAACTAAAGCAATAGAGGAGTATAGGATGAATCGCGCAGATAAAGCACTGCAAAACATTCTGAGAACTCTGATTAATATTGCCTTTATCCTCGTCGGCGTCTGTATAGTGATAGGCGTCTTTGATATCTCACCTGACAATGCATGGTTCCCGTGGCTCATACTGCTGACGGGAATTTTTATTTTGAGTGCGCCTAATGCCGCTTCACGCCGCGGCGGTATTGTCGTGGCTGGGCTTGGTATCTATGGCATATTGCGTGCCATGGATATCGTCAGTGTGCCGTGGCTCCGGGCAATTATAGGCGGCTTCTTAATCCTTGTTGGTCTTATTAATATCATTAGGAACTCTATAGGAGGGGAGATTCCTATTAGGCAAACGTTTAGTAAACAAAGTAAAAACGGTGGGGATAAGGAGAATTTATGAACGGAGATGTAAATGAATTCTGGTGGTCCGGCACGGTCACTGGTATAGTAACGATCCTTTTTGGCTTGGCGGCCTTGTTTTGGCCGGGCCTGACGCTCGTTACGTTGGTGTACCTATTCAGTGCTTTTGTATTGGTGTGGGGAATTGTCGAGGTTGTAAAATCATTGACGCACGTAGATGGTGTGGTCGGCAGATGGTGGCTGACACTTATATTTGGAGTTGTCGCCCTAGGTGTCGGTGTATACCTGGTGCGCCATCCGAACGTATCTTTTGATACGTTAATTCTGCTGATCGGCTTTACGCTCATTATCCGCGGTGTTTTCGATGTCGTTGCTGGCTTCTTGGAAAACCGCTTGGCAACAACTCGTGTTATGAGCGTTGTCGTAGGTGTTGTGTCGGTTATTGCAGGCGTCATCGTGCTTCGACAGCCAGAAAGTGCCGGTGTTGCTTTCGTATGGATCTTGGGCTTGTTCGCATTGATTGCTGGACCGCTCATGATTGCGATGGCATCAGATGCACGTAAGCTCGCCGAAAACGGTACCCGTACCGGGACAGCTCGCCGACGAGCATAAATACAATAAAACAAAAATGGAGCCGCCCTACAGGACCAGGGCGGCTTTTTGCTTTTTATAGTTATGAGTTCGCTAAACTGATATACTACGTTTTGAAGAGTAAATAATCAGCGACATGAAAAGAATGAGTGGGATTGTGCCAAGGGTGCCTATAGAAAATTACAAGCGGGCTAAAATTGTTGCCACGGTCGGTCCGGCAACTGATAGCTATGAGGCCGTTCTGAAGCTCATCACTGACGGTGCTAATGGTCTAAGGCTCAACTTCAGTCATGGCAATCATGATGAGCACGGCCAACGTATCAAGTGGATACGAAAAGCCAGTAAAGAATGTGACAAACCAGTAGCTATTATTCAAGATTTGCAAGGCCCAAAGGTCAGGCTTGGAGATTTTGACGGCGTCATTCCGGTGCAGGCCGGTCAAACACTTAGCTTTGGTTACGGGACGGATTATAAAGCCAGCGGGGTGATTCCGACCCAGTATGATTTAAGCAAAAAAGTACAACGCGGCGAGCGGCTGTACATTTTTGATGGCAAAATCCGTACCAAAATTACCAGTGTTAAGGACGGCGTTGTAAGGGCGCAGGCCGAAAATGATGGCCTTTTGATTAAGCGCAAGGGCATGAATTTACCGGATACCGACTTTGGCGGCGATATTATAACCGCAAAAGATAAAAAAGATATTACGTATGGTTCAACGCAAGATATTGATTATGTGGCGCTGAGTTTTGTACAGACAGCCGATGATATCGCACACCTAAGGCGGCTGCTTAAGAATCTGGGCAGCAATGCAAAAGTCATAGCCAAGATAGAAACCAAGGCGGCAGTTGATAATATTGAGTCAATCGTAGCGGCATCTGACGCGGTGATGATTGCCCGCGGTGACTTGGCGGTAGAAACACCAGCCGAGTCTGTGCCAATAGTGCAGCGCCAGATTATTGCACTTGGCTTGCGGTATGCAAAACCGACAATTGTTGCCACGCAAATGCTTGCTAGTATGGTTGAAATGCCAGAGCCGACTCGAGCCGAAGTGTCTGACGTAGCGACGGCAGTACTGACTGGTGCTGATGCGGTGATGCTCAGCGACGAAACTGCCAGCGGTAAATACCCTATAGAATCTGTAATGACCATGAAGCGCGTTATCCGCTATGCCGAAAGTAACCGGCCGGAGCATGTTATAGTCCCGACATACGACGATCATTCGCGGCAATCGGCGATTTCGCAGAGTATTATTGCTCTGGCTGATAGTATTGACGCTCGTGCGGTTGTAGCCGAAACCAAGTCAGGCGCGACAGCGTTGCAGATTTCTTCACTGCGTCCATCAGTTGCACTCATAGCGGTTACCAACGATGTCCGTACCGCCCAGCAGCTATCAATTGTATACGGAGTCAAGAGCTACATCCGGCCAATTGATAAACTGGCGGCCTCCAAATTAACAGATTGGTTGCGGCATAATAATGTACTAAAAAAAGGAGATATTGTTGTGACGGCATCTGGCCAATTTCTTGGCTAGTACGGAACACCCGCCACAATAAAATTGCGCATGGTGGGCTAAGAGATGACGGCGAAGCAAGAATATATTATGCTTAAGGTAATGACGGGAACAAGGAACGCATAATCAGGCTAGGGTGGGGATGTTTAATAAAAAAACAATTAAAGACATCGATGTTCGCAGCAAAACAGTGCTTCTAAGAGCCGACTACAATGTGCCAATTGAAAACGGTAAAATTACCGATGATTATCGCATTGAGCAATCGCTACCGACAATCGAGTATTTGATTAAAAAGGGTGCTCGAGTAGTTATTTGTTCGCATTTAGGCCGTCCGGATGGTAGGCCTGATACGTCATTGTCACTTTGGCCGGTTGCGAAACAGCTCAGCAAACTGCTTGATGCGCCCGTTTCGTTTGTAGATGATTGTATTGGTCCAAAAGTGGAAGCAGCCGCTAATAAGCTAAAACCAGGCGAAGTGTTGTTGCTTGAAAATCTCCGTTTTCATAAAGCGGAAGAACAGAACGACAATGACTTTGCTGCGCAACTGGCAAGCATTGCCGATATATTCGTACAAGATGGATTTGGTGTGCTGCATCGTGCGCACGATAGCACAGAAGCTGTAACGCATCATCTGCCGAGCGTTGCCGGATTGTTGCTTGCGCGCGAGGTTGACACAATTACTCGTGTTATGGAAGCGCCGGAACGACCATTAGTGGCGATTATAGGCGGCGCCAAAATATCAGACAAAATAGAAATGTTGAATAAGTTTATCGAAATAGCTGATTTTGTTGCGGTCGGTGGCGCTATGGCGAACACTTTTTTACTGGCCGAAGGTGTTGATGTTGCAAAAAGTTTAGTTGAGCCTGATGACGTACCACTGGCAAAAGCTATTTTGGAAAAAGCGCACAAGAAGGCTCAAAAACAGCAATTTGGCTTCTATTTGCCTTATGATGGCGTAGCGGCTAAAACTATGAATAAAACAGCAAAGACCCGGATTGTAGACTGGCGCTGGCACACGATATCTAGCATCGAACACTATCCGAAGCGACCGCCACGCGAGGCGAGTCGTATGCACCCCGAGGAAAGCTTGCTTGATATCGGCCCATCCTCGGCTGCGTTTATTGCTGGCAGCATTCAGCTCGCCAAAACGGTTATTTGGAATGGAACGATGGGAGTAGCAGAAGTGAAAGGTTTGCAAGGACCGATCGGACCATTCGCGCATGGCACCGATGTTATTGTCGATGCCATGTTAGGGCAATTCGGTCATAAACCGTTCACGCTCGTTGGCGGCGGCGATACGGTTGCATATGTCGAAAGTCAGCGGTTGGCGAATGCATTTGATCATATTTCAACCGGTGGTGGCGCTAGCTTAGAATTGATGGCCGGCCAGACACTGCCAGGCGTGGCGGCACTGGAAGGCGCAAAGAAAGTGATACAATAAACGTAAGAATTATGATGCACGAAAAATATTTCATCGCTGGAAATTGGAAAATGAACTTAAACCCTCACGAGGCAAGTATGCTCGTGCATCGCCTGAACGAGCACATAAAGCCGTACCAGGATGTTGAGGTGGTCATAGCACCGACATTTATTCATTTGCAACCGTTGAGCTTAGAAATAGACCGACGTAAATTCAGCCTGGCTGCCCAGAATGCCTACCAAAAAGATAAGGGTGCATACACCGGCGAAATCTCATTTAGCATGTTGCGCAACCTCGTAAAGTACGTGATTATAGGCCATTCTGAGCGGCGGATTTATTTTAATGAATCTCTGGCGGCCATTCGCGATAAAGTACAGGCCTGCATCAGAAACGGCATTACACCAATTTTATGTATTGGCGAAACGCAGCAAGAACGGCGTGGCGGCGAAACTAAACAAGTGTTGTATGATCAAATTCTATCGGCGGTCAGTAATTTAACCAGCGAAGAAATTGAACGCGTTATTATTGCCTACGAGCCAGTATGGGCTATCAGTACCTTCCAGGGTGAGCTTGCTAAGCCGAGCGAAATAAAACCGATTTTAGATTTTTTACGTAAACAAATTGCTGAACTGTACGGCAAAAAAACTGCCGGAGATGTCAAAATGCTCTATGGTGGCAGCGTTGATGATCAAACAGTCAAAGGTTATTTGGAGTTAGAGGGTTGCGACGGCGCGCTCGTTGGCGGCGCAAGTTTGAATTATCGTAAATTTGCCGGCATTGTCGAGGTGGCACACGCCTTGGCGCGAGAAGAACATAAGGGCTAAAGCTTATGGCTGAAAAATCTTCCAAACGCACCGCTCCGCAGATAAAATCCCATGGCAAAATATTTGATATGGTTCCGCCCGATCAAGCTATGCCATCTTCGAGTGCTCGGCCAGTTCTGGTAACGCATCGGGCGATGGTTCGTGATCCAATGGTTGCAGAATCTACAAAAGGTAACACTTCGACAAAAACAACTGATGCAGCTTCAGCTGAATCTGAACATCCAGCTAAAGATGTGGTCACCAAAGCCGAGTCAATTAACGAAGACTCAGTAGGCCACATGTCGGCTCAATCTACAGACAATGAGGTGGGTGTAGAGGGCTTGCCAGAAGACCAATCAACTACAGGTGATACTCCAGGGGAGGAGACCCAAGCAGAGGCCAATGATGGAGATGCTGATCAAATGCCAGCTACGTCCCCTAAAAAAGCTAACACCGATGAACAGGCTAAACGTATTGCAGAGGCCGAAGCGCTCATTGCCAGCAAGAAGTACTTTGTGCCCATTAACGCTGTTAGGCGACGACGCTCAAGGCAGCTTTTGGTTGTTTTGCTCCTATTGGCGCTCGTTGGCGGCGGTGCCACGTACTACTACATGATGTATATGGTGGAATAACAACGTTTTATTGGCGCCTGATGCAACGCTTTTTGATACAATATTATGATGGTTGATGAGTTACTTGCGGGGTTGAATGCGGAGCAAAAACGGGCGGTCGAAACAACTGAAGGGCCGCTGCTCATTCAAGCTGGGGCAGGCTCTGGTAAAACCAAAACTCTGACACATCGCATTGCTTATATTATCGCCAACGGCAAGGCGACGCCATTTCAGATACTAGCAGTCACATTCACCAATAAAGCTGCCCGTGAAATGCGTGAACGGGTTGCTCATCTGTTGGGTGATAATGCTGAAAGTCGAGGCTTCATGCCGTATATGGGAACATTCCATAGTATCTGCGTACGACTGCTCCGACAAGATGGAGAAGCGATAGGTATTCCGCGTAGTTTTGTTATTTTTGACGAATCGGACCGAACAAATGCCATCAAGAAAATTAGCAAGCAATTGCATATCGACGAAAAATCTTTTCCGGCTCGTGTTTTATCAGGACTGATAAGTAGTGCCAAGAATGATTTAATAGACCCGCATGAATACGCAGGTATGGCAACTAGTCCGGCACAAAAGGCTGCTGCTCAAGTATATCCGCTATATGAACGCGCACTAAAAGATGCCATGGCACTAGACTTTGACGATCTGATTGCTCGGACAGTTGGTATGCTCGAACACCATCCGGAAGTCCGCACAAAATGGCAGCACCAATTCAAGTATATATTGATAGACGAGTATCAAGACACAAATGCTGCTCAATATAAGCTCGTGAAATTGCTGACAAATGCCGATAAGAACATCGCAGTTGTAGGCGATGATTGGCAGAGCATTTACAGCTGGCGTGGTGCAGATTTTCGTAATATTTTGAACTTCGAAAAAGACTACAAGGACTGCGCCATTATTACACTGGAACAAAATTACCGCAGCACAAAGCACATTTTGGATGCCGCACACGCCATAATCACTAAAAACCAACAGCGATCCGACAAACAGCTTTGGACAAGTGCCGGCGATGGCTTGCCGGTGCAGATGCTGCAGCTTGCTAACGAGCGAGCAGAAGGTGAGGCAATTGTACGCCGCATCCGCGAAGGTGTAGATCGAGGCATCAGGCAGTATAAAGATTATGCGGTATTGTATCGTAC
>CAZGQU010000020.1:0-2228 GCA_964527845.1 uncultured Candidatus Saccharibacteria bacterium
CCACTACTGCTTATTGATTAAATGACCGAAACGAAAAGGAGTTCATTGTGACACAACCAGGAGGCGTAACATTACAACAATCCGAAGACTTCCCAACACTTGTTGGCAAAGTTTTTGGTCTTATTGGCGAATCATTTCGCGCGTTAGTACTTAATTTTTGGACATTGCTTGGTACATTAGCTCTGCCGATGTTACTATTTGCCATCGCATTCGCGGGAGTACTTTTAGCTAACGAAGTCGGTGACGATTCTACGCTCGTACGTGTACTCGGCATTGTGATCGCAGCAATCGCCGGAATTGTTGGTATCGTTGTATTTGTATTTGCCAGCATCGCCTGTATTTTTATCCAACTGTACAGCGTCCGGCACAAAAAGATTGGCATTAAGCAGGCCTATACCTTGGCACGGCCCTTCTTCTGGCGTTATATCGTCCAGTCGATCATTGTTGTTGGGCTCATAATTGCCGGCTTGCTGTTATTCATTGTTCCAGGTCTCGTGGTAGCTTTCTTTATTTTACTTGCACCATACACCCTAGTCGATAAAAATTTGCAACCATTTGACAGTATAAAAGCGAGCTATGAGCTCATAAAGAAACATTGGAAAATTCTGCTGGCTTATGTAGTACTTCAACTATTCATTTCGCTCTGTGGGGTAATACCTGTCCTCGGCAAGCCAGTCACATGGGCCCTTTCGATCGCATATGCTTTTATTTTACCCACCATTTACATAAAGATTGTCACGGTATCAAAGAAAAAAGTTCAGAAAAGGGCCCGTACTAAAGCCGCTTAAAACCACGATGCTACATAAAAAGCCGGTCGTACGACCGGCTTTTTATGTGGTGCGCGAGAAAGGACTTGAACCTTCACACCTTGCGGCACTAGTTCCTAAGACTAGCGTGTCTACCAATTCCACCACTCGCGCGTAATGAGACTAACCTGGAGTTTTTCTCATCGCGCCGGAAAGCGAATGAATCGCTAACTCGGACTGCTCTTTTCCCTATGCCAGGGAACACGCTGACAATTATTTTACGAAATTTTACGGTAAAAAGCTAGAGTTGCATCACCATAGCTTTTTGAACTAAGAAGCTTGAACCGAGAATCTAAAAGAGACAGTTCATATCCGGGCGGCAAAGAATACACGATTATTCCCTGGGGACTTAATCGTTCAGCGAGGCTTTGCAATACATTCTCTTTGACCATGTCATATGGTGGATCGACAAGGATGATATCAAATAACGCATCGGGGTTGGTTGTAAGCCAGCCGGAGATATTGGCCCGGATAGCTTTGATATGCCCCTCTACTCCTAATTCGCTTATGTTATTGACAACGGTGGTAGTAGCACTTTTGTCAATATCCACTGCAGTTACGTGTCCGGCACCACGGCTTACAGCCTCGAATGCAAGTGCACCGCTCCCAGTGTATGCGTCTAATATCGTCAGGTTATCGATATCACCGAGGGCACTGAATAATGCACCGCGAACTTTTTCGGCCATCGGGTGTGTTCTGTGCCCTGGTGGGGACTCAAATAACCTACCCCCAAGCTGGCCAGCTATAATCCTCACCCTTGTTTCCTTGCCAGTTCGGCGTCGCGCAGCGCTCCATACCATGCCAAGGTTACGACATTGAGAATAATTGGCGCTAACCGCTCTCGCACCTGTCGCGCGAGCGAAGGCGTCCAGCCGGTTTTGTAATATCGCGTATACAAATCCATTGCCGCTATCTCTTTAACCTTACGCTGGAATAATCCAACCACACCGTGCTCGTCAAATTCTTTTATATCTTCTTTAAGTGGCAACCATTTACGAAATGAGAGCGGCGCAATAATGGTTGCAATTCCAATTTCGAACGTACCGTGCGTACTCATAAGCCCTTTGGGGCCCCACATTTTCCAATTGTTTTTTATTTGCTCTTTCGTATTGCCGCCAGGCATCAAAACTTTCTCTACCACTGTAGCAGGATTTCCAACAGCATCGCCGCCGCGTAATTTTTGTAATTCTGCTTCGTACGGGTAATGATGAGCGGGCGTGAGGCCATCAACTAAAGCATGCGACAGCCAGGCTGCTTCAAATGCCGCCTTAGTAGTGTTTTTCTCTGTAAGCGCTCGTACTAACTCATTGTAATGATACGCAATCAGATCGTAGAGCTCACTGTCGGCAGCGTCAAATGGATTGATAAAATGCCACGGTTCGTTTTGGGCCGGACTTTTGCGTTTTATGCAGTCAGGGCCGT
>CAZGQU010000020.1:2238-11127 GCA_964527845.1 uncultured Candidatus Saccharibacteria bacterium
CAAATTTTAAAATATTTCGTATGCCCGGGAAGCACGCGTCATGCGTACCAGCCAATACTTCCAAATGCCGTCGTGCAACACGGTCAAGTTTTTGATGCGCGCCAAGTAATCGGCCCGACCACGGTGTTAATGTTGATCCAGAGTACATTAGAATCCTCCAAAAGCAATGGTAGGCTCAGCACATACTTTTTGAGATTCTAAGATAAGCGCACCTTTAGGGCGCCTTAGAGAATTAAAAAATGTGCGATTTCTCATAATTGTTTTCGCTTATTTAGTTGAGATTGGTAACCGTTCTGAGGCGAGTAACTCGCTCGGCTAACTCTTTATATTGTACCAAATCTCCGTCCTTTTCTATAAACGCCTGAGCAGCTTCACGGGCTGCAGAAATGAGTTTTACATCTGACAAATTGGCAATTCGAAGATCTAATTGGCCGTGCTGGACACTGCCATAAATTGCACCTGGACCACGCAATCGCTAATCAAGTTCTGCAATCTTAAAACCGTCGTTGCTGCTTTCGAGCGCGCTGAGACGCCTACTAGGCTGGCTTGAATCTGCCAGCATCAAATAGCAGTAACCAGCCAACCCGCCACGACCAACCCGTCCGCGCAACTGATGAATTTGCGCCAGCCCAAAACGCTCGGCATCTTCAATAAGCATGATGCTGGCATTTGGCACATCGACACCCACTTCGATAACTGTGGTAGATACTAATACATTCAATTCATTAGCCACAAACTGCTGCATAATGCGGTTCTTCTCATCCGCCTTCATCCGACCGTGTAACAATCCAATCTTATAACCTGGAAAAGCCTGGCTAATTTCTTTGCCGACTTGCTCGACAGAGCGTTGTTTCTTCGTATTACTGCCTTCAGTAATTAATGGACACACCACAAACATTTGTCGGTCACTCTCGAGCTCTTGGGCGATTTTTTTGTGAAGTTGTAGCCGAGAGTTCGGCGAGCAGATTTTTGTGGCGACAGGTTGTCTGCCTGCTGGCTTGCTATCTAGCAGCGAGATATCCATTTCGCCGTAGAGCGTCAAGGCAAGCGAACGTGGAATCGGCGTGGCCGTTAAGCTCAGAGCATGTGGCATGCGTCCGGCCTTGGCCATCAACAACTTACGCTGTTCAACACCAAAGCGATGCTGTTCGTCGATAACCACCAAGGCTAAATCATGCATATCAACCTTTTCTTGTATCAGCGCATGAGTACCGACGATTATTTTAGCTTTGCCTGAGGCAATTGCAGCGCGGGCGCGTTTTTTTTCGGCTGGCTTCATGCCACCGACCAACAAGATAACTTCGTTTTCTTTTCCAAGCGGTTTTAACAAGTTATACATGGTTTCGGCGTGCTGGCGAGCTAGCAATTCGGTCGGCGCCATAAAGGCAGTTTGCATCCCTGCTTCAGCCACCATCAACGCCGCCATAGCTGCTACTACCGTCTTACCCGAACCGACATCGCCTTCAATAAGCCGGTTCATCGGATGAGGTTTCTGCAGATCAAGGTAAATCTTCCAGATAACTTTGCGCTGCGCATCGGTAAGCTTGAAGGGCAAATGGCCTACAAAACGCTTGGCAAGCGCTTCTTGAAACGGTACGCGAACAGCAGCCTCGGTATCGTTTTCCCGCTTATTCAGTAGGCTTGCCAAAATTAATTCAAACACCTCTTGAAACGCGAGTCGCCGCTTAGCAGCTTCGAGCTGAACACTATCGTCTGGAAAGTGTGCTGTAGCTATTGCTTCGTGGTAGGGCATCAACTCATATTGGCGCACCATCCATTTCGGCAATGACTCAGGTAACGCGTGAATGTCCGGTAAGAGCTGTTTTATTGTTTGGCGAAGCTGCCCGCTTTTAAGACCTCCTGACTCTCGATACACTGGCACAATACGAGCCGTGTTAACCGGAAAATCACTCGCATGCTCAACGCTCGGGTTCATGATGCTCAGGTGCTGATAATGCAGGCCAAACTCGCCGGAAATAAAATATTCAATGTCATTCTTGAGCGCCTCTGCTCGATACGGCTGATTGAACCACGTAAGCCGCACACTGCCAGTATCATCGCTCGCAGCTGCCTCAGTAATATGCATACCTCGGCGGACATAGCGGCCTTTAGCTTGTTTAATGGTAGCCTTTATCGTTACCGGCCCTGGCTTTAGCTGCCCGATTGGTGTAACCGACGAATAATCTTCATATTTGCGCGGTATATAGAGGAGTAAATCAGCTGTTCTGTGTATACCGGCCTTTTTGAGCTTACTAAGCATAGCCGGGCCTACACCCCTTATCTCACTCAGTGCTTGCATGCCTTTTATTATATGCGCTTATTGGGCAAAAAGCGTTATTTCGCTTTGCGTACCAGGAAGAATACACTTGGACCGAAGTAACTATTGGCCAGTGCCGGCTGCATTATCTTCTCTGCTGTCAACATTGCTCGACGCGGCATAACCTTTTTAAGCCCTGGGCTGCGTAAATTTGATACCGAAAGCGTACGTTCCACCTTTAGGCCGTGATGCGCCAACTGTCCCATTACCGTATGTGGATTGTGATTTACAAATGCAATTTCATCAGCACGTTTATTTTTGGCAGAACGGATATCAATCGGTTCTTTCGGCAAGCGTTTGCCCTTTAGTGTATGCTTGAGTCGATTGCGAAAGTGAGCATAATTTGCCACCTCGAGAATAAAGTAACCGTCGTCAGACAATACGCGGGCAATTTCGCTAAATTCAGGATTTGGGTCTGGCAAATGGTGCATCACACGAATCATTGTCAGCAGGTCTACTTCGCCGTCTTTGAACTTTAAATCATCAGCTTGCAATAGCTTACGATCGACCTTAGGATGATCTTTTAGATAGTCCGCTGCAATATCAAGTTGTTGCTGGCTTGGCTCGGCTAAGGTCACTTTATCAGCATAATTTTCGAGCAATATGCATAATCGGCCATAACCACCACCGATATCGACTGCGTGCCGAAAGCGCCGGCCTTTAAGCAGTCGCTTGATCGCCAGTTCTTCTGAAGCATGTTCATAATCCCGACCATCCCAATAATGGAGGTAGTTATGGTTCGGATCATTGTACTGGTCGGCACGTTTTTTTGGTTGCGTTCGTTTTGAAATCGTCTTTTTACTCATAACCACTTAGTATAGCAGCTTAGTTATCTGAAATATCAATAACGGCAAAACTATTCTTACCTTTTTTTAGTAATGCGCTGCCGCTGGCTACGGCATCTTCTCGCGAAATCGTATGCTCAGCGCCCACAGTTTTACCGTTCAAATACAGCGCACCCTGCAGACCAAGTCGACGTGCTTCGCTCTTTGAGATCGCCAAACCTGAGCCAGCTACAATTGTTGCGACATCTTCGCCTTGTACTGCCCGGTAAGTCGGCAACATACCCTTAAGCGTATCTATATCCTTAGATGTCAACTCGTGATAATTATCCTTGCCAAACAAGCTATCGGTAATGCGCATAGCTGATTCGACTTCTTCTTGGCCATGAACGAGCTTAGTCACTTCATACGCGAGTGTCTTTTGAGCCTTACGCGCACCTTTGTCAGTATTGAATTCGTGCATTATCTGTTCAATGTCTAGTTTCGAAAGCAAAGTGAAAATTTTTAGGTAGTCTTCTGCATCCTCATCGTCAACGTTCAGCCAAAACTGATAAAAGTCATAGACACTGGTCTTGTTAGCATCCAGCCATATTGCACCGGCCTCGGTCTTACCAAACTTCACACCGGTTGATTTATTGACAACTAGAGGAGCTGACCACACGTGCGCTTCGTCGCCGGTGACACGACGGATAAGCTCTACGCCAGCAATACTATTTCCCCACTGATCGGCACCGCATATTTGCAAATCGACATTATATTCTCGGTGCAAGTACAAGAAATCATATCCCTGGATAAGCGAGTAGCTAAATTCGGCATAGCTAATTCCGGCTCCGCCTTCACGCAGGCGATTTTGGACAAATTCACGTCCAAGCATCTGGCGCATTGGTACATGTTTGCCTATATCACGCAGAAATTCTAAGTAGCCCATCCGGCCAAACCATTCATAATTATCAACCAACTCAAACGGCATTTCTCCTAAGACCTGTTTGTACTGAGCAGCGATTGCTCTCTTATTATTATCGATCTGCTCGAGCGTCAAGAGATCACGCTCTTGTTTTTTACCGTCGGGATCACCAATCATGCCGGTAGCACCGCCAACCAGCAAAATAGCCTTATGGCCATGCTCGATAAAGTGACGCACCATCATCATCATGGCCAGATGGCCAATGGTCATGCTGTCAGCACTGGGATCGACACCTAAGTAAAAATTAACCGGATCACTGTCTAAAGCCGTAATATCCTTATAGGTCGTCTGATTGACGAAACCACGCCAGGTAAGTTCTTCGGATAATGTCATGTGGTGCATATTTGTGGTTAGTATAGCGTATTTATCTGTAAAAATTGAAGAAATTATCTTGGAAAATCCTGTACAATATCTATATTGTCGCAGGAATATTTTTGCTATAATAAAACACAACCACGTTAATGGACAGAGACAGTTGTTTATTTAGGAGATTTTAGGAAGGTAATGAATAAATCCCGAAAAACTATGGGCCGTCGCAGACGTAGTAATAGTAGTTTTACCACGCGTAGCGGCAAGACCATTAAGCTCAATCGTTCATTGACTCAAAAAGCTAAAGCCCGCAAAGAAGCTCGGGCAATGGAAAAAGCCGCTTATTTAAGTACACTGCCAAAAAACCGGTTCAAACGAACACTTTATCGCATGCATCCTAAGCGTGTCGCTGGCTATTGGTTTAGCCGCGAAGGCGCAATTATGGCACTCAAGCTCACCGGCATGGGTATCGTGGCAGGATTTTTGATTCTTGTTGGCACCTTTGCATACTTCCGCAAAGATCTGCCAAACATTACTGATATTTCCGGTTCAAAAGTCGGAGGCAGTATTACTTATTATGATCGTACTGGACAGACCGTATTATGGCAGGATTACGATGCTGTTAAACGCATACCCGTTAAAGGTGATGTCATTTCTGAACCAATGAAAAAGGCTACGGTAGCAATTGAGGATAAAAACTTTTATAGACACGGAGCTTTTGACGTAACAGGTATCGCCCGGGCTGCCTGGCACGATGTGTTTGGTGATAGCGGTACGGTACAGGGCGGCTCAACTATTACGCAGCAAACAGTCAAGCTAAACCAGGACTGGACCGAAGATCGCACTATTACCCGAAAGGTCAAGGAGCTTATCCTGGCAGTCGAACTCGAACGTGAATACTCCAAAGAAGAAATCTTGACCGGCTACCTAAATACCGCTCCCTATGGCGGCATTGAATATGGCGTAGAAGCTGCCGCTAATAACTATTTTAATATCGGCGCAAAGGACTTAAATCTTTCCCAGGCCAGTTTTCTTGCGGCTATTCCACAGGCACCAAGCTACTATTCTCCGTATAGTCCGGATTTCAATAGCGAAGCCTTGATTGGCCGTCAGCATTACATCCTCGATCAAATGGTTAAACAAAAAATGATCACAAAAGCGGAGGCTGATGCCGCCAAAAATGTTGATATCTTAGCCACAGTGCAGCCTCGACAGGCCAAATACAGCAATATTAAAGCACCGTACTTCGTATTAGCTGCGAAAGCCGAGCTAGAGCAAAAATATGGCGCTAAAACAGTAAACCGTAGCGGATGGAAAGTTACGACAACGCTCGATATGAATTTGCAGAGCGAGGCCGAAAAACAAGTCAACTCAGCTTTGCGCGTCATTAAGCGGCAGGGTGGCGACAATGCAGCATTTGCCGCTCAGGACGTGCAGACTGGACAAATGGTGGCAGTTGTTGGTGGTGTTGACTTTGCCAATCCCGATTTCGGACAGATTAATTATGCACAGACTCCTCTGCCACCAGGTTCAAGCTTCAAGCCATATGACTATGCTACCCTCATCGAGAACTCAACCAATGCAGGCGCTGGTTCGGTTATATACGATACACAAGGGCCAATTACGGGCTATCCATGCACCAATAAAGCCAGGCCACAACAAGGCGGCAACTGTCTAATGGACTACGACTTCCGTTATCCAGGCCCAGTTACTGTACGGTATGCATTAGGCGGTTCACGCAACGTACCAGCCGTTAAGGCTATGCTCATGGCTGGCATCGAAAAGACCATTAGCACTGCAGAAGCTATGGGTTTAACCAGTGGTTATAATTGTTACGCTGACGAAAAACTTACTCAGCCAACCACCTGTTACGCGTCCTCAGCCATCGGTGACGGAGCCTACCTTAAACTTGATGAACATGTCAATGGGTACGGCACATTAGCTCGCCTTGGTAAATATGTTGATAAAACATACATCCTAAAAATCACAAATTCACAGGATAAAGTACAGTATGAATGGAAGCAGCCGCAAGGCAAGCAAGTCATCCGCCCTGATACGGCATACATCATTGACGATATTCTATCTGATTCACGAGCCAGCTACATGTCACAGAAGCCGCATAACTACCATGGATGGAAATTTGGCTTCAAAACCGGTACCACTAACGATGCAAAGGACGGTCTCATGATGGGCATGTCAACCAAATACGCCGCTGGTGTATGGGTTGGCTACCATGATCGAACGCGTGCCATGAGTGGCTTTATGGAAACCATGACGCGACCGATAGTCAGTGGCTGGATGAACGCAGCTCATAAAGATTTGCCGCCTAAAAACTGGGAAAAACCAGCAAGCGTTAAGACCGAGGCCGCCTTCGTGCAACGCTCACACGTAGGCAGCAGCTCACAGGAGCCTGGCCCAAGTACCGACTTATATCCATCCTGGTACAAACCAAAAGCCGGTACAAGTGCATCAGCCGTACTCGATAAAGTTTCTAACAAACTAGCGACTGACTGCACGCCAGAACTCGCCAAAGAAACTGTTAATAACGCTAGCACTGATAAATTTTCAATCGACACCTTTGTTACGGGCGGTGCGAGTTCGAACACCACTTCAACCGACGATGTCCATAATTGTAGCGACGTCAAACCGACAATCGCCATTACCATTCCTGGCTCAGCATGTACTGCAAACGCCGTGTGTCCAATAAATGTAAATGTGACACAAGGCACCCATATGCTCAACGATCCAAACCGCGTTGGTGCTGGTGGTGGTATTGTGACGCTTTACATCAATGGCAGTAAAGTACAAGAACAACCAGCAAGCTCAAATATTGCCTTTAGTTACGTGCCGCCAGCGGCCGGCTCATACAGTGTTTCAGCAAGCGTTGTGGATAGCGTATTGTATTCAGCAGACGTCCAAGCTTCAACACCATTGGTCGTACAATAAGCAAATAAAGTTTATTAATCTTTTTTGAGATACTCGTTTAAGGCGTTACGGACGTCTGTCACTGTAAATAGTTGTTTGCGTTGATTTGCATTTAGCCCAGCAGTACTCGGGCCAATTGCCCCATCAAAGCCAAGCTTTTTAGCCTCCGCAAGTCGCTTGTCTACGAATGGCACATGACGCACTTCACCAAGCAAGCCGACTTCACCAAATACCACAGCATTTTCTTTAAGCTGCAGACCTTTTGCTGCAGTGCCTATTGCCATGCAAACTGCCAAATCAGCTGCTGGTTCAGAAATCCGAATACCACCAACGACATTGAGGTATATGTCGTGGTCTGCAAGTTTTAGTTTGGTGCGTTTTTCAAGCATCGCAACCAGTAGATTTAATCGATTCAAATCGAAGCCGCTGGCAGCACGCTTTGGATAGCCATAGCTAGTCGGGTTCACGAGTGCCTGAATTTCAACAAGTAGCGGGCGCGTTCCCTCGAGTGCTGCATATACAATTGAGCCATCGCTGACTTGGCGCTCTGACAATAACGCGGCCGAGGGATTCTCTACCGGCATAAGGCCCGTTTCCTTCATCTCGAATATGCCAGCCTCATTGGTGGAACCATAGCGATTTTTCACTGCCCTAAGCACCTTAAAGCCGCCATAGCGGTCACCTTCGAGCTGCAGTACAACATCTACCATGTGTTCTAGTACTTTCGGCCCGGCAATCGATCCTTCTTTGGTAACATGCCCAACAATAATAAGTGCAGTATTGGTTTGCTTAGCTGCAGCCGTGAGGAGCTGCGTACTGGCAGTAATTTGGCTGACGGTACCTGCCGCCGAGCCCACTTCATCAACGCTTATCATCTGAATGGAATCTACTATAACCACACGGTGTGTACCCGCTTGCATAGTAGCTGCAATATCATTCGCGCTACTAGCAGTTGCAATCTGTAAGTTTGTGGCCTTAACACCCAACCGTTCGGCGCGAGAAGCAATTTGATGAGCTGATTCCTCAGCGCTCACGTACAGCACCGCTTCTCGGGCTGCTATATTACAGGCAAGCTGCAACAATAATGTGCTTTTACCAATTCCAGGCTGGCCAGCAATCAAATTAACGCTTCCGGCGACGATACCGCCGCCTAGCACCGTATCTACTTCGCTGACACCAGTTTTAAGGCGCGCATTGTCTCGGGCAGCTGACTCGCTTAAACTAAGAGCTTTTACGGTGTGCCCACCTTTCCTGGCAGCACCAATATCAATCGACGGCTGTTCCTCTAACGTGTTCCATTCGCCACAGTTAAAACAACGGCCGCTCCAGGTTGCACTCACTGCGCCACAATTGGAGCAAATGTATTGTTTTATCTCTCGCTTTGCCATTAATATCTAGTGTATCAAATTACTGGGTTTGGATTGTCTCGGGGTGACTATTAATCGACTTATACAAATCTTGCTGCTCTAAGACCACTTGCTTGTATTGTTCATAGATACTGTTATACCTGTCAATCAGCGCCGACGTTTGGGTAACTAACTTATTATATGCATCAACCTTTCTGTTATATACAGTAGCTCGGCCGTTAAAGC
>CAZGQU010000021.1:0-10961 GCA_964527845.1 uncultured Candidatus Saccharibacteria bacterium
TTAACCATATACTCAATTCGGGTGTCGGTGCGGCAACCAGAACTGGTATTAACTATGCAAAATCGGCAGGGTGTTCAATAGTAGTCACCTTAGATGCCGATGGCCAGCACCACATGGAAGACGTGATAAAAATTGCCGAGCACTCCATGCATAACGATGCCGATCTGGTTATTGGCAGCCGGCTGATTGTAGCCAAGGGTATGCCATGGTACAAAGTGATCGGCAATAAAGGTCTCAGTTTTATCACTTTTATAGTTTTTGGGGTATTTGTCACCGATTCACAATCAGGCCTTAAAGCATTCAATAAAAATGCGCTGGATAAAATTCATTTCCATATTAATGATTATGCCTTTTGTTCAGAAATCATTTGGCAAGCGCACAAAAACAAACTCAAAATCGAAGAAATCCCAGTTCGGGCAATCTACACCGATTACTCAATGGCTAAAGGACAGTCTAACTGGAATGCATTTAATATTATTGGCCGTCTGATAAAAAGAAGAATTATGGGGTTCATAAATGGATAAGTATGTTCTCTTAGTGGTCCTTAACCTGCCCTTTGTTATTTTCGGTTTCATAAGGGCCCTGGTGATGTACAGGATCGGCTCCCTCCAACGAATAGGGTTTGTTGTTCGTCTACTGTTCTGGTCTTTTGTGCTCTGTGGACTTGTCTTTGCAGAGCCAATTTATAATTTCTTATTTATGAACAACCTTACCGATACGACACCGCTTAGTCTCGCTGACGTACTGCTTGTAACAGGCGTAATCTTCACTTTGTCGCTTTGCCTTAGGCTCTATGCGCGCATTGATACATTGGAAAAACGAGTATCTGATCTTCACGAAAACTTATCGATTACAATATCTACAAAAGACCGGTAAGTTACTTCTCGCCCGTATATACGGCATTAATCCCAAAGACGAAACGCTTGCTTTTTATGTTTTTGTAACCAGCATCCTTGATCAGACTTCTTACGTGAGTTGAGTGCATGCCTAATAGTTCGTGGTCATGATCGATGTCCCTATCTTGGTGATCTGGATCGTTTCTGAACCGAAGCCAATGGATAAATCTTCCCCACAATGGAGGTATCATCGTCACGATTATTTTGCCGCCCGGCTCCGTGACTCTGTAAGCCTCTTTTAGGGATTCTGCTCTGTTAGGAATGTGATTGAGGCACGCTAGGTAGCTGACCGTGCCAAAGCTATTGTCTTTAAAGGGCAGCTCGTCGGCTGATTTAATTACTTGATCACACCCTTTCCACGGGTACACATCAACACCGATTCCGCCATTTTTGTAGCTCCTAATAAAATTATTAGCTCCGCACCCAATATCGAGCACTTCCCCTTTTGCGTGCTGAATCGCCATAATCACTCTCTCATCATCTATGGGAGTTAGTCCAATTTTTAAAGATTGTTCACGAGACAAAAAAGATAAAAGGGGCAAAAATAGCCGGCTTAAAAATGTTTTGTAAACCGGCGGCTGCACAATTGGCATGCCAACATTAATATCAAAGTAATGCGCTTGATTAGGTGATTCTTTCGCCATTTGTTAGTCCAAATTATAATGCAAATGCTCGTTTCAAGCTACTGCTCTTTAAAAATTACTTTATTGTAAATAATATATGTCCAGCAAACAATAATCACAGTAACCACAAATTTAGCAATATAACCTTCCACGCCGGCTTGCAAAAGCATGCCGATCAAAAGCGTGCTCACCGTCAAATTACACGCAACTAAAATAAGGTATCGGACAAACTGCTTTATCGAATTCCCTTTTACCAATTGGAATACGAAATACCTATTTACAAAAAAATTCACTACCAACGCGATGCTGATGCTGCCAATATTTGATGCCACATAATTCAACGCGACAATGTAGAAAAACAGGTTGAAAAACAGATTCTCTACGCAAAATGAAAGCGCACCGGACATGCCGTACCTAATTACTTTGATACTAAGAAGCCGAGACGCTATGGAGCGAAGTTTCAGCTTCATTTATATGTGAAATCCGTAAAATAGATTAGTCACAATCAGTACCGCGCCGAGTAGCGGCACGAGCACGCCCATGCTATAAAGCCACAACCTTCGACGTGCGGGAATTTCCAGCCGCCACTTACCAGTCATGACGATGACGGCTATGACCGGCAGAAAAGGAATAAAGTATCTTCCTTGCAGTCCCGCTATGCTACCTGCCTCGACGCTGTTATACGTCAGGTAAAGTGTACCCATAATTGCGAGGATTCCCGCCAGTGTTATCAAAAGTAGCCGAAGTCTCATTGATTGCAAGACCATGTTTTGCCTTGCGGAAGCCAGCATAATGGCTATGACAGAGAAGTAGCTAAACCCAATGAGTAACATCGGCATCCCGTTGTACTCGGTCATCGTTAAGTTGCTGATGATGATGCTGCCATTGACGTCTAGCAGAGTTCGAATTACGACTTCCGGGAACCACAAGGGGTGCGTAATAATATGTCCCAGCTGCTCGGCCGGCACGACGTTAATTCCCGGCCTGAACGCTTCGGCCATTGCAGGAATGAAGTCATCAACCTGACGCGACCAGGCGGCCGCAAGGCCGACCGCAACAATCAGCATGGCCAGGCATGAATACAGGTACACTTTTTTGTTCGCAAATTTTTTGACGGGCAGTATGAATGGCAGTAGTGCAAAAACAAAAAAGGTCTGCTTGGACAGCGCCAGCAGGACTAACAAACCGCCCAGAGTCAGTGTGCGTCTTAGGGTAATTTTCTTGGCCGTAAAATACAGATACATAAAGTAGCTGAATGTCAGAAAAGCTAGGCCATTTGTCACACTGTCTGCAGACAGCGAAGCTGCCTGAGCCAAAGTCGTCGGCAATAGAGCGATAGCCGCCAGGCACCACTTGCCGAACGGTAAAAGCTTGATAGCAAAAAAGCACAGGATGAGGAACATTCCTAGATTGACGATACGCGCCAGATAGAACATAAGGAGTGGCGACAAATGTAATACCCGGCCAGTCTCTATACCCACCACCTGAGGCACATAGGGGACGGGCGAGTAGAGAGCCGCCCCTGTGAACTGCGCCGAACTCTTGTCTTGAGGTTCAAAGGGCTGCCTTACATAGCTCTTTATCAGACTGGGATGAACCTTCTCCCCGCCGTTACGAGCTGTGATACCAGCGGCCTGAAAAACATAGCTCATATTTTTAAGAGATTTCGGCAGCTCCCCGCCTACTCCTAAATCATACCTGTCAGCTATCAGCTGGCCGTCGCTTAGCTGATAGGCGCGAAAAAAGTGAGACAGCTCGTCGGGCGCCTGCATCGGCGGGACGAGCAGCACCAGCAGTAGCCCGAAGCTTAGACCCACAGCTAGGAATGCCTTTTCAGGTTTTTTGATAAAAGCGGCCGCTTTGACGTAAAAACTCTTCATATATGACGATACCTGACAGGATTATATATGCCCTGGGTGCAAATATGAAATTCGGCTTGCCTGCACGCCATGATTCTCAAGCCAATTGTTAATCGAGCGCGCTCTCGTGCGCGTCGCTACTGTAGCATTGAAACCCTAGTATCATTTTGGTCGCGCAGACATAGTTGTCGTCGTTTCCAAGTCTTAATGTATTTTATTTTTTGAATCAGTGCCTCTACAGCAATGTGCCTATCAACGCACTTTGACATTAGTTAAGAATATTGACATTTAATAAAGCTTATGTTATATTGTAGAAATGTCAGAACAATACAAATACTTTATCGAAGCTCAAGAGAGTGTTTACGACAAATTTCGAGCAATAACCGAGCAGATGGCACGCGGCCAAGGAAATGGTATTGAGCGTGATCCTGGGACCGATCCGCAAGGAGCATTTCTAGTTGCCTGGCGTCATCCTGAAAAAACTACTTCTCTCATAGAGGAGTTTTCACTTGAAGCGGCCGACCTTATCTCTGCCGTAACGTACGATCAAAAGAATGCTCATACTACCGTTTCAGACTATGGCTTGAAACCTAATGTAGTCATAAACCCGGCTTATGAAGAGGCTGCAGAAACACTCACCACCCTTACACAGGCTGTTCGAAATGCCTTAAATATTAGCGGCAAAGACGTCATTAGTGGTCTTGGCGTAGAGTTTAAAGATACTCCCACTAACGGCAAGACAATTATCGCTGCTGGGATCCCGACTGAATCAATCGTGCAGATTAACCAGCAAATTAAAGACGAAAGCGCTGCCCTCGGTATTCCATTAAAGGGAACGTGGGGCAGTCATACGACTATTAATCGCTTCCTGGAAGATAAGGTCAGCTGACTCAAAAGCCGTCAAGGACCTAATGCGTTTGATTGCTGAAACACCCGAGATCGGTCCATCGATTCCAGAATCTATCGACGTCGGTTATTTCCATGTTGATCCTCAACGCGGCTTTGTTTTTACCCTTCATGAACGTTTTGAACTCGGCAAAATGTAAGTTTGTGGTAACCGTACGCCTTGCTATACTTTGGGCATGAGCAAACCGAAAATTCTGGTCGCGATTCCGGCCTACAATTGCGAGAAGCAAATTCCGCGCGTCCTTAAGGGCTTTGACGAAAAGTTACTAGATAGGCTTGAAAAAGTCATCGTTATTGACAACATAAGCAAAGATGGAACAGTTGAGGCAGCCAAGAAAGCCGCTGCCGCTATCGGCAGCTCGAAAATTGAAGTCTGGCAGAACAAGAATAACTACAACCTAGGTGGCAGTCATAAAGTCGCTTTCTTGACTGGTGAAAAGCTTGGCATGGATTACGTGGCCATCGTGCATGGCGATGACCAGGCTAAAACATCGGAACTTCACAACTTAATTGATGTTGCCGAGCAACAATCGGAACTCGGCGCAATCCTGGGCTGTCGCTTTATGCGTGGTTCTAAATTGACTGGTTATAACTGGCAACGTATTTGGGGTAACCGTGTTATTAATGTCGCGTACAGCATCATTGCCATGCGTCCAAGTAAAGATTTGGGCTCTGGTCTGAACTTATTCAGACTCTCTGATTTGGCCGATCATAAATATTTAGGCTTTGGTGACACGATTACGTTCAACTTAGATCTTTTACTCGATTATTTCACTAAGAAAACCCCACTTAAATTTGTACCGATCACCTGGCGCGAAGAAGATCAGGTCAGCAATGCCCGTAACTTTGCCGTGGGCTCCACAGCCCTGAAGAAACTATTTGCTTGGCGTTTTGGTCGCACCAAGTTTGACCCGAAGCCAGCTTCATATTACAAATCAGGTAAGGCCTAACTATGCGCAACCTGCAAGTACTCATGCCTATGGCGGGACTAGGCTCGCGTTTCGCGAATGCTGGCTTTGAGCTGCCAAAGCCACTGATTCCGGTTGATAATATGCCTATGTTTCACAAAGCTTTGTCGAGCATTGAGAATATTAAAGCTGACAAGAGTTTTTATTTTGTGATCCGCCAACAACACGTTGAAGAGCAAGGGCTTGATCAGTTAATTAAAGAGGCTTTGTCTGAAGCCAATATCGTTATACTGCCCGAAATGACACGCGGCGCTGCCGAAACTGCCTTGGCGGCCGCACCACAACTGAACCCCAATGACGGACTGATTATTATGGATTGTGATTTATGGTTTCAAAGTGCCGATTACAATCATATGGTAGAGAATTGTCTAGCTGACAAAGATAATATCAGCGGCGGCTTACTCACCTTCACCGCCAATAATCCGCGCTATAGCTATGCTAAATTCGGAAATGACAACATCGTCACCGAAACAGCAGAAAAGCAAGTCATTTCGGATCATGCCATCACTGGCGCCTACTTCTTTGCGACTGCCAGAGAATTCATCGATGCGGCTAACCAGTTACTCGCACAGCCAGTCAATGATAAAATGCCAGAGTATTACCTATCATTGCTGTACAATATACTTATCAATGACGGCAAAAAAATCAAAGCAGCAACCGTCGACGAGTTCGCGTCGTTCGGTACCCCCGAAGAACTCGCCGCCTACCAGCATAGCCGCTAATTACCAGGCTTTCTGGTTACGATATCGCCGGCCAATTTGCTGGACGGTCTTATTTATTTTGATCTGGCTGGTAGCCTCATACATTTTCTTCCTGCGCTTTCCCAACAATTACAATTCGCCGAATTTTTTCGGAGAAGACGGCAGTATTTTTACCGCCAACTATGTGGACCACGGCTTCTGGGGAACCTTGCTTCAAACGTTTAACGGCTACTATATTTGGGGAATTTACTTACTCGTTGAACTCGGGCATATTTTTAACACTGTTTTTCACCAGGGCCAATTTATTAATTTGCCCGTTTCTTACGCTGTTGTCTCGTATGGGTTCTGGGGACTTTGCGCCGCCTTGCCCATTGTGCTGTTGCGCTCGTATTTAAGATGGCCTTACCTGGTGCTGTTAGCTGCATTAATTTGCTTCGTACCGGCACCTGGCTGGGATTACCAGATTATCGGCACTTTCGGGAATTTTAAATTCATCTATGTATACATCGCCTTTTTGCTGATTTTGTACCGTTTGCGAATTAATAAAAATTCGTGGAAGGTCGTGCCGGTCGACGTGCTACTGCTGATCTGCGGCTACACCAACGTCACCGTCTATCCGATGCTGCTGCTACTATTGCTTCCATATCGCCACGAGATAAAACAATCATGGAAACAGCCGCTCGTATTGCTGCGACATAACAAAGGATTGATCAGTTTGACTTGTTTAGGTATCGCCCTGGTGCCACAGCTTATCGTTATCAAAGTCGACGGCATACCGAAAGTACCGGGATATTTATACGGACCGTTCGACCATCAGCGGGCGGTTGAAATCCTACTACACCGACCTTATTTATATTCGGTTACCCATGCTTTTACCAAACACATGACCGACTTCCTGGCTATTGGTGGCTTTGCCATCTTCTTACTAATCGTTTTCTTGCTTAGGAGTCGCCGGACAAACGTGGCGGTCGTCTTCGGACTGGCCACAATCTGTTTGACAACAGCGCTATTCGTTATCAACCGGCCTGGTGTCAGTCAGTTCTTTTTCGGCTACAAAGCTGGCGGTCCCGCCCAATTTTTCTTCACCCAAAACATGATTTTCTATGTGGTTGCCGTCATACTACTGTCATCATTGATTGCCAAGCTCCGGCCGCAGGCGTTTAAGGCGGCTGTTTTTCTGCTATTTGCAATTGTGGTACTCGGCCAATTTGCGGACAGTAGCAGCTTTGGCCGGAACGATTTTATGCAGCGTAATGTCGGAACCATTTATGCCAATGCTAGGCAGTCCTGCTCAACCCAGCACGGCAACACCGTCTCCTTCCCTATCTACCCCACCAAAACTCAAGTATATACTGGTATTGACCGTTCAATGGTCTGCACCCCCGCTCTCAATGATTATCAACCAACAGAAATTGATCTTGGCCTAGATTCAACGAATGCTCAGTATCTAGCTCTTGGTTCAGATCCTCAATCCAGGTTCACGCAAACTTTTGTATCATCACAGCCGAAATTAAACGGGATCGATTTATACGTTTCTACGTTTGCCACAACCATCTCCACTCCTTACCGTTTACAACTCTACGACCAAACCTGCCATAAACTCTTACGCTCCGTGAATATTGCCGTTAGTCGCCTGGATGACAACCAGTACACCAACATCACGTTCAGTCCTTTAAATGATTCAACCGACAAAACATATTGTTTTACGGTTGCCCCGAAAGTTTCACATGTAACTACACCAATCGCTGTATGGTTGAGCACCAAGGACTACCCACAAGGCACAACAACAGTTGGTGGCAAACAGGTGACAACTGATGTAGTTTTCCGACCATTATATAATCCGCAGGTAAGATAATTTATGATCACAGCATTTGTATTTGATTTCGATGGCACTCTGTTCGACTCAAGTGAGGCAAATGTAGCTGCCTATGATCAGGCTTTTAGAGAGGCCGGGGTGCATTTTAACGAGACAGCCTATCGACAGGCTTTCGGTTTGCGTTTCCAGGAGATGATCGACAAAATCGCTCCCAAAACTAATCAGGCTGTCCGCGACAAAATCAAAGCCGCCAAAACCAATTATTATCAGGAAAGCTTGTCGCTCATAAAGCCGAACTCAGGTCTGATAGCTTTCTTAGAAAGCATTGCCGGGACATACAAAACCGCACTAGTGACAACTGCCAGCAAGACCAACGTGGCTAATGTGCTGGCCCATTTCGGACTGCCCGAAAGTCTTTTTACTGTTATTGTTACAGCAGAGGACGTTACGCACAGTAAACCGCACCCCGAATGTTACCAGCGCGCAATGGAAGCCCTGCAGGTCGAACCGTCGGCGTGTATAGTATTTGAAGACAGCGACATCGGCGTAGCCGCAGCTAAAGCCGCCAGCGCTCAGGTCATTCGTATTGCGCTATGAAGTTACGTATATTCTTTTTTGCTTTGCTTTTTGTCAGCTTGTATTTTGGCGTTACCTATTTTATTGATTTTTTTAATAAAAATCCTAATATTGGCATAGAGTTTACAGGTAGCTTTCTGCTGTTTGTGATCTTAGGTGTGTTGCTACAAATTATCGCTCACTTTGTACGTGCTGCTAAGTCAAAATATTTGCTCGACAACATAAGGAAAAGCGATAGCCTAATCTTGTTTAAGGGCCTCGCTGTAGGCAATCTCTTTAATAGTCTTCTCCCTCTTCGATTGGGTGAATTTATTAGGGCATTTTATACAGGTGATGCTTTATCAATAAGCAAGACTACAGTATTTATGTCCATTGTTTTTGAACGTATTATCGATGGATTTATTTTAGGCTTTTGCTTTATTATCGGCGGTATAGTTATTAATGATGTTTCAGCTGAAGCATCAAGTTTTATAATAAAGGCTGGCATTGCCTTATTAGTTTTTGCCCTATTCTTATGGGTGATGTTACAGATTATTAAATCTGAAAACAAACATTTATTGCGTTGTATCTACGGGATAAGTAGCTTATTTAACGAGCATATTTCAAACCGCACGCGCATGATGGCATGGTCAGGTATTTATGGCACAAAGCTCATGTTAAGCAACAAGCTTAGTCTGCGGAAATACTATGCAGCTTCTATGGGAATGTGGCTATTATATTTTTCTTCAATAACATGTATCGTTATTGCGTTCTTCCAATCACTCCCAATTACCCAACTCTGGTACACCGTCCAGGTATGCTTTGCAGGGGTTGGAACCCCGGTAGGACCAGGCTATATTGGGACTTTTTATTCGATTGTTGCTACTCAACTAAATAAAATTGATGTCGGTAATGTAGGGGGATTTGTTGTATTTACATGGTTTGTGTTAACTATTCCTATCTCACTCATTGGTATATATGTGTTAATACGACAACGATTGGGTGTGAAAAAAGAAATACCAAAGCAAGAAGCACTCATAAATAAATTGTACCGAGAAAGTGATATCAGTTCAGAATTTAAGCATTTTCTGGATGCTTATTTTAAGGGTGAGCGCATAAATCAAATACTAACCCAGGCTGAATTAAATGATGATTTTCGACTTATTAAATCATTCAAAGGGGGCTCAAATGCTCATACCATGTTGGTATGGCAGAACGAAGAGTTGCGAGTAAAGAAGATAACTTTGCCGCAATATGCAGATAAACTCGAAGCACAAGCCCAGTGGCTACTAGATCGAGAGTACAAGCCTAACTTGCCTAAAGTTGTCGAACAGGATAAGAACGACTCCTACTACTCTTTCGACCTCGCATATCACGAAGACTACTTTCCCTTCTTTGAGTTCATCCATAGTCATTCTATCCGTCAAAGCACCCAGATTATAGGCAAAGTGCTACATTTTATGGATAGGCATGTATACGAAAAAATTGCTACAAATGATAATCGAGCAAACGTAGATGACTATATCCAAAATAAAATTCTTAGCAAGGTCACCGATACGGCAAATGTGAACCATGAAATTAGCCAACTAATTGCCTGCAAAAAGCTGGAAGTCAATGGAATCGCTTACGACAATCTCCTGCAAGTTGTGGACAAGATTAAACAAAACGAGAAAGCAATGCAAGATCTCGCACACTACCAAGAGACTCCAATACACGGTGATCTCACTATTGACAACCTTATTGTCTCAAGCGAGGGTGAGTTTATGGTCATAGATCCAAATAACGAAAATCAGGTTTCTACACCAACTGTTGATTACGGCAAACTTTACCAATCACTCCATTCTGGCTATGAGTTCCTCATTCAACTCGACCAGTGTGTCGTTAAAGACAATAGTGTACATTTCGAAGAGACAAAATCACAAAAGTACGAGGAGATATTCAAGCACCTTGACAGAGAGCTGCGCGAGTCGCTAAACATTAGTGAGTACAAAACCATCTTATTTCACGAGGCTGTACATTATTGCCGAATGCTTACTTACCGAGCAAACATCAATCCTGAAACTGTAGCCGTGTTTTACGCAACGGCCGTAAAATTATTTAATGAATTCTTGCATCAGTATGAATAGATTAAGGACCTTTATATCTCATTACTTGCAGTTTTCTATTGTGCGATATTTTATTATGTCTGCCTGCCTTGTTATTTTGGAACTTGCAAGTTTCGCTTTTCTTAATTCAGTATTAGAAGTCAATTACCTACTGGCTACCCCTGCAAGCCTCATCATTGTTATATTCTTGAACTGGTATTTAGGGAGAATATTCGTTTTCACGCAATCAAAATACAAACCCCATCACGAATTTACACTTGTAGTGCTTGCGAGTATTATTGGAATAGGAATCCAGACTGGTGTAGCAGCGTTCTGCGTGGAAATTGTTGGCCTCGTTCCATTCATTGCAAAAATATTTGCTATAGGTGTCACATTTTTTTGGAACTTCTTTATACGTCAAAAGTATATTTTTAGGTAATGTACGAGCATCCTACCTTTATTTTCTGTGCTTTTTATGCTTATAATATATATCCGACATGCAAGGATTAATATGAAAAAAATACTAACCAAAAAAACAATCCTACTACTTACC
>CAZGQU010000022.1:0-6359 GCA_964527845.1 uncultured Candidatus Saccharibacteria bacterium
TCAGTTGGTTAGAGCGTCTGTTTGTGGCACAGAAGGCCGTGGGTTCAAGTCCCATCATTCGCCCCAGAATTAGAAAGCGACCATTTAGGTCGTTTTTAATTTGGGTTGATGCACATAAAAATATTACTTCGTAGTAAAATAGCATAAGAACTTTACAAGCAAAGGAATTTATATGGCTACAAAGCAAGACAGAGTAATTATTGATAAAATATTTGTGCTGCTCGGTGTCGTTACGGCAACGGTGCTTTTAGTTATTGGCAGTTTATCTTGGTACGGCTACTCCTTTGCTACCAAGATGGTACGCGATGAATTATCAGCTCAGAAGATTTATTTTCCGGCCAAAGGTGACCCTGCACTTGATCCTAAAGAATTTCCCGACCTGCAAAAATACGCCGGTCAGCAAGTTGATGACGGCATTAAAGCCAAAGCCTACGCGAACGAGTTTATTGGTAAGCATTTAGAAAATATTGCGGATGGCAAAACCTATTCTGAGGTCAGTGCACTCGCCAAACAAAATTCCACCAACCAACAGCTTCAGCAGCAAAAACAAGCGTTATTCCAAGGCGAAACATTGCGCGGCCTGTTGCTCGGTGATGGCTACGCCTACTGGACCTTCGGTACCATTGCTCTGTATACTGCAATCGTCTCATTCGTAGGTGCTGGCATCATGGTTGTCCTCGTACTACTTGGCTTACGGCGCATTAAATAACCTAAGCAACGAGTGACGTACTTTTGGCAGATGTCGGGAGCATAAATACTTGTGCGCCCGCTTGTAATTCTTGACGCATAACCGTCTCATCTGGCAAACGCTCGGCAATGATATGCTTGACAACCATTTTTGATACTTCACGAATCTTTTGGCTCTCATATGAATGCAGTGCTAATTTATTTGTCATCTCTCTTAGCTCGTCCGGCACATAGTTACTTTGAGCACGGGTTGCTACTAACCTACTTGCCGTCGCCCCTACGTATAGTGCTAAATTTCGTGACATAAATAAGCCTGCTGTTCGTAATTCTGCTGTTTCGCAGCATGCAATACCACCAAGCAAGGGTCTATCTTCTTGATGCAAGAGTGGGTTTGCGTACCGCAAAGCCAAGGTGCCAAAGCGTTTCAGGTATGGATCAATTTGAGTTGCTTCGATCGAGGATACTATCTGGCGATACGATTCCATAGCGTCCAATATAATGCCTTCATCAGCACCACAAGACAGCGATTCGGTTATCCGAAAATGTGAACGAACATCTTGTTCCGGTGTACCGCTTTCACCACTCAACGTAGAATACACTCCGATAGCGCCAATAATCTTCATATCAGCAAGTGGCACAACAGGAATTTCAGGATTCTCAGCAAAATAAAATTCATACGCCCGCACTGCGCCGTACAAGTTATCGAATAAAGGATGCTCTTGTGATGGCGATGCTTTTTGCTTCATTTGTATTACTACTAACGCTTAGTGCGTATTATATGCTCAAAAAATCTAATGTAAAGTTTGCTCTAAATCCCTGCCGCCAGCTAGATTTTGTTATACTAGTAATTAAAGATACATACAGATAGACAGGAGCTCTAATGTTTAAGCGTTTGCGGCAATTTTTTCAGCACTACTGGCAATTTGGAGTAGCATTAGTAGGGTTTATTATTGCCTTAGGGCTACAACTTGGCGGGGTTTCAAGTGCTGCGCATATTATTCTAACAATAACTTCAATCATACTTTTATTACCCCTCGTATTCGGAATGTGGCGTGACATACGCCACGGTACATACGGCATCGATATTTTGGCGGCAACAGCGATTATTACCGCTCTTATCATGCAGGAATATTGGGCAGCGATTATCGTTGTGCTCATGCTCACCGGCGGCGAGGCGCTTGAAGATTATGCTGGCCATCGCGCGCAAGCAGAACTTGATACGCTTTTGAGTCATGCACCCGCAAAAGCCCGACTTATAAAAGCACATGGCAAAATAGTCGAGGTAGCAGCCAGCACTATTCGAGTCGGCGATAAAGTGTTAGTCCGACCTGGTGAAGTCGTGCCAGTGGATGGTCACATACTCGAGGGTGATACTAGTTTTGATGAGTCTTCCCTCACGGGCGAAAGTGTGCCACAAGTAAAAACCAAGCAAGAAATGGTGCTAAGCGGCTCAATTAGTATAGAAGGCGCGGTTACCATCCGGGCTGCACGGACTGCAAACGACAGCCAATATCAGCAAATTATCAAGCTTGTCCGCACTGCTGCTGCCAGCCAAGCTCCCTTTGTTCGTTTAGCAGATAAATACAGCATTCCATTTACTATGATTTCGTTTGCTATTGCTGGAGGTGCGTGGTTAGTAAGCGGCGAAAGCATCCGCTTTTTAGAAGTGCTTGTCGTAGCCACGCCATGTCCGCTCATTTTGGCAGCACCGATTGCATTTGTTTCAGGTATGAGCCGTGCTGCAAAACACGGTATTATCGTAAAAACTGGCAGCGCGCTTGAAAAATTGGCTGACGCCAAAACAATAGCCTTCGACAAAACTGGCACCTTAACCGAAGGCAAATTAGCAGTAGAATCAGTCTTGACCTTTAATGGCTTTGGGGCAGATGAGGTGCTTCGTTTAGCAGCAAGCGTCGAGCAAAACTCTAGTCACGTACTTGCTCATGCCATTGTCACCGAAGCGAATAACCGCAAACTAAAGCTCGCTAAAATTCGTAGCATCAAAGAAGTGCCTGGCCAAGGTATTCAAGCAACAGTCAACGGTACCCACGTACTTGCTGGTCGGCAAAGCTTACTTGAACAGTCTGATGTAGACATTTCCAAAATTGCAAAAGCCGCCACGCAAACCGCAGTATATATCGCTATTAACGGTCGGCTCGCTGGTATCATTAATTTGCGCGATACTGTTCGGCCAGAAAGCAAACAAACTATCACAAAGCTTAAAGATTTAGGCCTAAATCATATCATGATGATCACCGGCGACAATGCGCGTACCGCTAAAACAATAGCCGGCAAAGTTGGCATTAACGAAGTAGTTGCTGGAGTCTTGCCGGGCGAAAAACTGCTCGCCATCGAAAAAATCAGACATCAGCCAGTCGCATTTGTAGGTGACGGCGTGAATGATGCACCAGTACTCACCGCCTCTGATGTCGGTATCGCCCTCGGTGCACGCGGCTCAACAGTTGCTAGCGAATCAGCCGATATGGTCATTATGCTTGACGATGTTAGTCGGGTGGCCAGAGCTGTCGAGATCGCCCGGCGTACGCTCCAGATCGCCAAACAAAGTATTTTTATTGGTATCGGTATTAGTATTGTATTGATGATGATTTTTGCCACCGGAAGATTTACTGCCGTGCAAGGCGCACTCATCCAAGAGCTTGTTGACGTGATTGTAATTGTCAACGCACTCAGAGCGCACGGTAGCTTCCGTAAAAAAGCCTAGACCCAGTTACTACTTGCGAGCTAGCATTTGTTCGACTGCTTGACGGTTTATTACAATCTGTTCGCCTGGTTGTATTTGCTGATGTAATAGCTGTTGTGCAACGATATTTTCAACCACTCGTTGCACAATTCGCCGCATTGGACGAGCACCAAGCCGCGGATCATTACCTGCTTCTACTAATAGTTTTTTTGCATCGTCTTCCACGAGTACTGATACTTTCTGACTCGCCAGGTTTTTGTTTATGCTCGCGAGTATTAAATCAACGACCTGTAAAAGCTCACTGGGCTCCAGCGGCCTAAATAACACAATCTCGTCAAATCGGTTCATAAATTCTGGCCGAAATGTGTTGCTGCTTACTAGCTCATCCGTAAACTGACTCTCGAAGTCCTCTAGTGTTTGACCTGCTTCTATATGTGCACGCAGCTTATCTGCTCCGGCGTTGCTGGTTGCAATTATAACCGCATCGCGGAATGACACTTCCCTGTTATGCGTATCGCGCAAAATTCCTTCGTCAAGCATCTGCAGTAACGTATTCAGTACCTCAGGGTGTGCCTTTTCAATTTCATCGAGCAACACGACGCTAAATGGCTTGCGGCTGATTTGTGCTGTAAGACTATGCGAATCCTGGGCTGCGTCAGCAATAAGTCGTCCGACATCTTCTGGACGGCTATACTCATTCAAATCTAGCCTGGCAAGGTTCTCTTCACCTCCAAAAAATACTGCCGCTACACTTTTAGCTAGCTCAGTTTTACCAACACCAGTTGGTCCCAGGAACAAGAATGTACCAATAGGCCGGTTTTGGTTGCGTACGCCGGCTCGCGCCCGCCTAAGCGCATCGCTTACTACTTGCACCGCACGTACTTGATTAATCATCCGCTGATGGATGAGATCTTCGAGATTAAGCAATGTTGCGCGTTCATCGGCATTTTGAGCAGTACCGACTTTAATACCTTGGGTTTGCTCGATCGCATCCTCAACCGACTTGGCTGTCACTAGTTTATCTTCAGCAAAATTAGCCGCCGATTCCAATAGTGTCACCGCCCGGCCAGGCATAACTTGCTCGGCAATGTACCGATTACTTAGCCGATACGCTGCAACTAGTGACTGATAAGTATATGTTACCTTGTGCTGGTATTCGTACATCACGAGCTGGTTTTGCATTACTTCTATCGTTTCCGTTTCATCGGTAACTGGCATAACTACTCGATTCATGTATTGGGACAGTGCCGGATTTGCCTGGCTAATTTGCAACCATCGCTGTTCGTCCATAGCTAAAATGAGCTGCAACGCGCCGCCGTCAAGTATCGGCAGTAGTACATTTGATAAATTGACAGAACCTGTGCCTTCTTCAAAAAATAATTGTGCGTCATCTAGAAACAAAATAATATTTTTAGCCCTAAGCGCCTCATAGCACAGCCGCTGCACAAGCTCTTCCAGTTCACCGCGACCACGTGCCCGGGAAATCAGCACACTCGGATCAAGCGCTATAACTTGTCGAAAGTGCAGCTCTTTTGGCACGCTTTTATCGGCATCAATTAATTTTTGCGCTAGTGAGTAAACTAATTTTGTCTTGCCGCTCCCTAAGCCGCCGACTAACGTAACATTCCGTCGTCCAGCTTGTGCGAGCACATGCATTGTTTGTGCAAGCGCCTGCTCTCGGCTGGCCAGCTCGCGTGACAACAACCCACTGTATGTAACATATTCTGTAATATTATTACCAAACGCAGATAAAAGCGGCGTATAACCAAATGCCCAATCACGTCCGATGCCACCCTTGGTCTTATGTTCAGCATGCGACGCCACTAATTCTTGTACATGTGCAAACCACCTAAGTCCAATGTCTATATCATCTTTATCGAGCGACACATGCGCCAAGTATTCCTCGATACTCGGCGCCGTTTTAATAAGTGCTGCCGTGAGTACTGCGCTATCAATTAACGGGAGGCTATAGACTTGCCTGAGTCGTTCAGCCTCTTGCCACATCATGTGACTATCCGCCGCCGAATTACTTACCACTTGTTCCAAAAAGTCCGTCCCCAGCAGAAATCGAACTGCAAAAAATGTGTGACCTTTTGTTTTGACTAATAACCGCGCTACATCTTGTGGTGTATGTGAAGCATGCAACTTTGCTAGCAAATCTGCCTCTAACACTGCGTCTATCGAATTTCCAGTTGCCGGTGCAAGCGCCTGCAAGTACTTGCCCCACCCTGTAATCATATAAAATGGCGCAGCCAAGCTTACCACCAGCCAGCCAAGTGCCATATCTTGCAGTAGCAGCAAAATTGCGCCGAATACGACAAGTAGCACTGCGCATATAACAGAAGTCCAATACATTGCCGGAGGGCCAATTGCTGAACCGAGACGCGCCTGCTTAGCACGTGGACTATTGTAGTTGAATGCTAGTTGCTCCATGGCATCCACCCTGTCACCATTAATACCAGTCCAATAAGCGGAGCAATCGGCAAACACAACCATAGCAGAAACTGCAGACTGCTTACGAGCGCTATGCCACCCGCGCATACCACCCCAGCACTAATAAACAGTGAGCGGACCACAAATCCAAACCCACGTGAGAACATACGGCCGCCCCACGCCTGAAGCTGTACTTCTAATGGACCGCGCACACTGCCAGCATCAATTTGCCGAAAAGGTGCAAATAACGTACGGGATAACAAGCCGACTGAAAACGAATCAAGCACGCCGCGCGACCGCGCGCCGATAAGCCGCCCGACACGAGCGCATTCTGTGGTGTACCACCACGCCAGCAAGTCTATTGCTATCATAAGCATTATTATACACAGTGTTACACTGTGCCAAGCACCACTGCTACCACAATTGGTACGACAAAGTTATCGGCCCCGCGAATCGATATGTTTTCGAGCAATGTTGACAGTACAGCAAGCTCCACACACAGTGCGAGTGATAGTCCGGTACCTTGCCAACTATAAAA
>CAZGQU010000022.1:6369-9662 GCA_964527845.1 uncultured Candidatus Saccharibacteria bacterium
AATCCAAAATGAAATAGCCATAAACACCAGCGAACCGATAATCGATTTGTGATGTCCAAATATTTTATACGCAGTTGACTTGCCGTAACTACTGCCGATAATTGCCGCAAGCCCATCAGCCACTGCCATATGTAAAAGCGCAACAGTATATATGGCTGGATCGTCAGTTATAAAGCTCACCACCCCGACCGCCAACGCAAAAAATACTTCGCCCCACGTTGGTCGGGTCACGCTATGGATCACGCGGAAAATACTAAGCCGGCTCGAAATAATTACCGCAACAATAAAGGCCACGCTCAGTAAACGAATTTGATTCCAGCTCAGGAAATACGGCGCAAACGCCACCATTGTACCGACAGTTATATGGACAAATTTACGGCCAAATTCACCGTGTAACAACCCTTTGTGCCGACCATATTCGGCGACGCACAAAACAATCAATATCAACACGCACAGGATTATCAGCATCATTATTAGTCATTGTACGCCTCTTAGGGCTAGCAGTAAAAGTCAGTTTACGGACGTTTCGCTATAATACTGCAACCTATCAAACGCTGCCTGGTGCCACAGCAAATCATACATTGCTATTCCACCAACCAAGAACGCCTCCCATTGGTCCGGCGTCCGCACAACCTCATCGGCTACAATGCATTCGTGCAGTGCGTCAATAAATTCCCTATTGTCTTTCAGCAGATTTGTCGTCCGATCAACACAATATTCCTCGTAATCTTGCCAGTGAGCCTCTGCCTGGTTAGCAAACCCTTCGATTGAATTCCATTTTATAGAGGGTAAATCCTCTCTCGTAATTTCCGCCTCGAATGAAAGCAGCCTATACGCCACTGCTGCGCCATCAGCGAAATCTAGTTCGTTATCATAACTAATTGCTAAACTTGCCGCCATCTCACCGAGCGCAACAGGTATCTCATCGTTTTCCTTCAGTTCTTCATACAAATCACCCCGGACGCGTTCATATTGTGCGTTTTGAGCAAGCACATGTTTATACAGACCATAAGATGCCTTGTTGGAGACACGAAACAAAGAGTCAGGCACCCTCATTTCGGCTGCAGGATCCAGCTCGTACATATTCTCAGAGTAAGCATTTCAGTATCGATATGCAAGTCATTTAGTGCTTACGATTATTTTGTACGCGACCACAAAAATATATCGCTCCAAATTTCACGAACCCTACACCTGCAAGGCAGCCCAACGCCACCGTACCAATAGCAAGTTGTTTTAAGTTTTCGTCCATACGCTCAATTGTAGCCTTGGCAGAATCTTGAATTTTTTGCCGTGTGCCCTCCCATGGTTTTGGATTATCGGCCTGATATAGAATCCGGATTGCTTCCTCCACCACTTGCTCGCCGTCAGTGTCAAGTTCCAACGATTCCCCCGCAAACTCGTCAAGAAGCGCATCTATGTCAGCTTCGTCTAAAGGGGTATACTCATACATGGATACATTCCTTATTGCTTAGTTGTACGCTGCGCCTAAGCTTTTTGCAAGCTTTTTACAGCTACACGCATAACGGACTTGCATCAATGCAATGACCAAAAGCCATCTTGGCCCATAGGAGCAAATGTAGCAAATTTCTTGAGTGAAAGGCGAACCTCTTCGATTGCTTTACCAGTAACTGCTGCAATTTCGGCTGTCGCAAGTGGCTCTCCTGCCCACTCAAGTACTTCTTTGACGTTATTCGGATCTTTTTTGCGCTTTAATTCCGGAGTAATATTGGCAATTGCCACATCATAAAACGGCTGTGGCCAAAAACCTGGCACTTCAAATTTGAGCTTAGTATCTTTATAAAATTGGTATGATGGCGTCGAGTAGCGATAACCGCCTTCTGGCAATACCGAAAGTTTGTGCTCCATTGCGCGTGCCGGCAATGCTGGTGCACGGGCTGCTTGCATATCTTCGTGCAACCTTTTTTCTACAGCCTCCTGCCTAAGCCACGTGTCGAGCTCTGTGCTATCAATCCCTGCCTTGCTTGCGACGGCATGAATCACATTCGGTTCATCAACCAAGTCGCCCGCCATCGCAGCAATACGGAACTGGCGCAACACGTCATCCGCCTTATCAGGACCATTCAACAGCGTCGCAATATACGCTTTGCAGGCATGGATTGACACCGCCACTCGCGGCCGTTCACTGTCATTTATAGGCATACCGTACCTCTCTTTGAGCCGCCGCAAGGTTTTAGCTTGCTTGTCAGCTGTAAAAGATTTTTTAGCGTGATCTTCCTGTGTCTCGGACAAAACAACCATAGTTTGCTGCCACTCCATTTGATCGCCAAACAACCATTTAAGCCGCCATCGAGCTGGCTCAGTAGAATACGCAAATGGACACGTTGGGTCAGTAAAAACCCGTATAGTAACATTTCTCATCCTTCACATAATAGCAAATACACCGGAAGATGGGGCGCATTTACCACCTCCTGCTCTCAATAGACAGCTCGAAAATCCTGTTACATTTCTAACTGCGTCTATGCTCAAGAATCTCATAATTGTGCCTATGTAACAGGAGAGCATACTATGGCACGCTCTACCCGCGGATCGGAAGTAACAGGTTGGACAGGATGGATTAGCTTTGCGAGTTTCATAATCGCTCTTAGCGGAATTATTCATGTCATCTACGGAATTGGTGGCATATTTGCGGAAGGATGGTACGTCTATAGCTCCGGTACGGTGCATATTTTTGACATTACAACATGGGGATGGTGGATGGTCGCGATTGGTGTTCTCATGATCTTGACCGCCATATTACTCCTGTCTGGAAACCTATTCGGAAGGATCATGGGTGTCCTTCTGGCACTTGTAAGCCTCGCGGCTAACGCCATACTTATCAATGTAACCCCTGTGTGGTCAATAATAGCAATCGTCGTCAACCTATTTATTATATATGCGATTATTGCGCACGGCGACGAAATGAAACGACGCCCCACTTAAGACACGATCATTGAATAAGTCCAGCAGTAACCCTCTTGTTCACTAAGCTCGCCCCGAGATTCAAATCTTTTCCAGATAAATGAAAAGTGTCCAGTAAACACCAGCACTTTTCATTGGTCGGGGATAGAGGACAGCGGGCTTCGCCCTTCTCTGCTCAGGTGTGCTCGGAATAAATTCCTGCGCGCATCCTCCCCCCGCCGAACCTCCGACTTGCAGCTTTGTGTACACAAATCTGCGTCGGAGAACCGGATCCTGTCCAGAACCAATCAAAAAACCGCCCTTTCGGACGGCCCTTTGATTGGTCGGGGATAGAGGACTCGAACCTCCGACCTCGCGGTCCCAAACCGCGCGCG
>CAZGQU010000023.1:0-9416 GCA_964527845.1 uncultured Candidatus Saccharibacteria bacterium
TTAGAACCTGGCGGTCGCTGGGGTCATGTGGCCATCAGCTATCACGGCGGCTGGCTGCATTCGTTTCCGGGTCGGCCTGTGGAGTGGGTCAGCGATGCCGAATTAAGAAGTTTTGGGCGATTGGGCGACATCCTGGAACTCCCCCATCACCCTGAGCTGTCCCTTGAGCGAGTGGTTCAAGAATTGGGCAAGCCCTTTGACCGCAGTTTTGAATGGGACAATCCCTATGCCACTTATTGCGCAAAATTGGTGGGACAACTCTTAAATTTAACTCCGCTTCCCATGAATTTCGGAGCTCCTATTTGGCGGCAGCATGCCAACGCGGGCATCGCGCTTCGGGCGTTGTTGGTCGCGTGCGGCATAGGCGCCTATGTCTTGTTCGACGATATTTTGTGCCAAAATTGTCCGTTCGCCGTATTTTATTAACACTAGTTCCCAGCCGTTCGACCAAGTAAGTTTATTGTGTAGGACCTGGGCAGAGGAGAGCGTGAGTTCCTTATTCGGTACGACGCGTACGGGTCTCCCGGTGGCTCGAATTGCTTTTTTAATCTTGAGTGCTGTGGCGTTGAGCTCGTTAACTGACACACGTATCTCGAACGCACTGATGCCCAGACTTAGCTTACCTTCCGGTACGTGAGCAGAATGAGCCGGTGTCGTTTTTAGTAGATATTTTTCGATCTCTTTCCAATTTGCGGTATCAAGTATTGTTAGTATCTTGCAGAATTTTACGCTTCCACCAAGCCGTTTAAATGAAACATCCGTAATAGGTAGGCGGCATGCAACGACGTTTTCGGCAACCGGCTGCAGGGCGTCGGAGCCGTATAAGCTCTCCAATTCAGCCAAGCCAAGCGCTGGCTGGCGGCCGAGCACGAAGACGCTTTGTATATTTTCCATATCCCCAGTATACGCACTAATGCCGTATAATGAATGAAATATGGCCTTGAAGCGTCTCATGAAGCAGCGTTGGCGACTAATGCTGAATATCTTTACGATTTTAGCACTGGTTATTTTTGTCTATGCAATCCGCGGCCAGATCGCAGATACCTTTGCCAACATTCAGCGAATCCATTGGTGGGCACTTGCGCTCATTGTGCTATTACAATTTTGGAATTATGACGCCCAAACCCGTCTATATCGCCAGCTCTTTCGAATTGTCGGTAATAACTTCAGCTATAAGCAGATGTTTATACCTGCGCTCGAACTGAATTTTATAAATAACGTGTTCCCAAGTGGCGGTGTATCAGGTATCTCATATTTTGGTGCTCGGATGCGTTCAAGCCACGTAACAGCCGGCAAAGCGACACTTGTGCACGTCATGAAACTACTACTTTTGTACGTGTCGTTTGAGATTTTATTGGTATTTGGCTTGTTTTTGTTGGCTGCCGGCAACAAGGTCAATAATTTGGCGCTGCTTTCTTCGGCAGTTATTACCACTTCGCTGGTGATTGGTACGTTTCTGTTTGTGTATATTCTAAAAAGCAAAACTCGGGTAGAGCAGTTTTATCGGTTTTTGCGTCGGACATACAATGCGCTTCTCAGGAGGTTGCAGGGCAACAAGGCGCAGTATCGAGAATTGGTACGAGTACATTTTTGGCTGATAGAACTGCATCTGAACTTCAAAACCATTAGCTCGCGCTATACCGAGCTCAAAAAGCCGCTTTTACAGGCACTATTCGCTAATGTGTCAGAGATGCTATGCATATACATTATCTATATAGCATTTGGCGAATGGGTAAATTTTGGCGCGATTATTGTTGCGTATGCAGTCGCTAATTTTGCCGGACTGATTTCTGTTTTGCCAGGTGGCATTGGTATTTACGAAGCGCTCATGACTTCTGTATTAGTAGCGGCTGGTATTCCTGTTAGCCTGAGTTTGCCGGTGACGATTATGTATCGGGTGCTAACGTCGGCTATTCAACTGCCGCCAGGCTATTTCTTTTATCATCGCGCTATACACAAAGGCAAACTAGCATCCCAAACTATGTAGCAAAGGAGGGAACATGAAGGAGCAGGAAGTCATACTGACAGTCAGCGAATTCGTTGCCGTCACTAATCAAACATTAGAATATGCGTATCCGAGCGTGGTAATCACCGGAGAACTCGCTAATTTTCGGGTAAGCAAAAATCGCTGGGTGTATTTTGATTTGAAGGATGAAACAGCCAGTGTCCGGTTTTTTGGTACGGTGTACAATTTGCGCGGCCCGATGGAAGACGGCATGCTGCTAAAAGTGCAGGGCACGCCGCGTTTACATCCGTTATATGGCTTTAGTGTTACGATTCAGCAGATCGAACTAGTCGGCGAAGGCGCCATTAAGCGGGCCGCCGATTTGCTCCATACCAAGTTAGCAGCTGAGGGGCTGTTTGCGCCTGAGCGTAAACGAACGTTGCCGTATCCGCCGAAAACCATTGGTTTAATTACCTCCGAAGAGTCAGCTGCCTATGCTGACTTTAATAAAATACTGAGTGCACGGTGGGGCGGGCTACATGTAACTCTTGCCAATGTGCAAGTACAGGGCATGGCTGCGCCCGTGCAACTAAGTATGGCAATACGCGCATTAAACGAACTGCCCGAACCACCAGATGTGCTCGTAATGATTCGCGGTGGCGGTAGTGCCGAAGATTTGCAGGCGTTTAGTGATGAAACGGTCGTGCGGGCAGTTGCAGGCAGTCGTATTCCGACCCTTGTGGCGATTGGTCATGAAGTTGACGTAAGCTTGGCAGAGCTGGCCGCTGATAGGCGGGCTAGTACACCCAGCAATGCAGCCGAGCTGCTTGTACCCGATAAACAGCATGTATTAGTCGCGCTCAACAACTCCAAGGAGGGGTTACACCACAAATTGCAGCAATTAATTGATTATGAGCACGATGTAGCAAAGTCGTACGCTGGTCGGTTAACTGAAATGCTGCAGGGGATTTTAGAGCGATCCAAGCGCGAAGTTGAGCACTATAAAGACCTGATTGCGCTATACGATCCGGAGCGCACGCTTAAGAGGGGTTATGCGGTGTTACGCAAGCAAGGGCGTATCGTCATGAGCAGTCGGGACATAACGATTGGTGATATAGTTACTATAGAAACTGCCCAGGTACAGATTGAGGCAGAAGTGCAAGGCTTGAAGGAAAAACAGGAGTAAGTGTGGCTGCAAAAGCATCTAAAACTACCACAGACTATCAAGCGCTCAGTGCTCAGCTAGATGAGATAATGACTGCCATGAGCAGCTCCGACATAACTATTGACGAAGCTCTCGAGAAGTACAAAGAGGCAACACGTCTTATCAAACAGATGGAAGCACATCTCAAATCAGCCGAAAATACTATCTCGAAGCTGACAAGTGAATTTTCAAATGATTGAAGTATTTGCTGTCGTAAGTGTCGCAATTATCTTGTGTTTCGGGGCAGTGCTGCTATTTGGTGCGCCATACTTACCGACATTGCGCCCGCAAATACAGACAGCATTCGAGCTTTTAGACTTACAGCCGGGTGACACATTGCTCGAAATCGGCTCTGGTGATGGTAGGGTGCTCACAGAGGCGGCAAAGCGGGGTCTCAATGCTGTCGGTTATGAGCTCAATCCGTTGCTTGTTGTCGTTTCGTTGTGGCATACCCGAAAATACCGCAAAAACGTCAAAGTTATATGGGGTAATGCCTGGAAGCATGAGTGGCCGCCGGTGCAGGCAATATACATATTCGGACTCGATAGAATCATGCCAAAATTGCATACAAAAATTGTTCAATCAGGGTTGCAGAACGTGCAAGTTGCCAGTTTCACTTTTAAGATACCGGGAAAGCGGCTATTGCGTACAAAAAAGGGAGTCTATTTGTACCGCTATTAAACAGGGCTTGCATTGCGGCAATGTGTCTATTACCATAAACAGTATAAATGCCACCAAATAATAGTAATCCTAATTCAAATCCATTCTATCCGCCCAACAATAACGTGCCACCAGCACCTGTACCAGGGCCAGGCTCTGCTATGCCGTCGATGCCGTCCAGTAACGTAAGGCTTCCTGGGCAAAACAGGCCGCTAGGATGGATAATTGCTTTGAGTATTTTGGGTATATTTTTGATTAGTGCTTTGATTTTTGGTTTTTGGGCATTTGCTGAGCGAAATGATTATAAAAATAACGTCGATCAGAAGATAGCTGTTGCCAACAAACAGGTAGAAAAAGAGACGACCGAAAAGAACAACAAACAGTTTGCAGAGGAATCAAAAAAGCCGCTTAAGAAATATGTCGGACCATCTTCATACGGGACAGTGACGGTCGAATATCCAAAGACCTGGAGCGCGTACGTAAATACTGGTAATAACAGCAGCGATCCGTTAGTCGGGTATTTCCATCCTGATTATGTGCCGACAATTGTGAGTTCTGGTACGACGCGGCAGGCAATCGCCCTAAAGATACAAGTAACAAACCAGGCTTATGATACAGTAGTTAAGCAGTACGACGGCCAAGTCAGAAATGGCGAAGTAGCAGCAAGTTCGTACGCGTTACCAAAGATGTCTGAACAAGTCGGCATGAAATTTACAGGCAAGATTGATCAGCAATTAAACGGAACGGAAATTATTTTGCCGCTCAGGGATAAAACGTTGATTATTACTACCGAAACCGATGCTTATTTGGCAGATTTCAACAATTACATTTTGCCGAATCTGACATACGTACCATAACCCTCTGGATATAAGAGATTTTACTGACAAAAAAGTATCTAAGACGCCCCCTAAAGGTGTATACTGTCACGTATAGATTGGTAAGCTTTGTGGGGGTAACACTTTGGCACGATCAGTCACGCATGATACACCAGGTTTGGTCGACGTAAATCAGCAATTATTGTTCCGTTCTATTACAGAGCAACTTAAGACGCCGCTTTTGTATATTGCTAGGCAAGCAGAACTCAGTAAAAATGAAGAAACAGTGTCGCCGTCGGTCTTTGCGGATATGCAGTCTTATGCCGACATGGCAGTAAAGCTAGTGGATAGTTATTTGCTAGGACTTGATGTTGCAAAACAGCAAACATTGCTGGAGATAGAGCCTGTGCCACTTTCGGCTGTACTATACGATGTAGCGCAAGAACTTGCACCGCTTGCACGTCAGCGCAATACGTCGATTGAGCTTCACTTGCAGGGTAAATATGGCCAAGTTATGGCTAACCGGCATGGAATGATTGCTGCGCTGTATAGTTTGGGAGCTGTACTTTCAGAAGTAACAGCTTCACCTCGAAAGATACCGGCGGTGCTGCGCATTGCCGCTCATCGTACACCGCATGGTATTGTATCTGGCATATATATTGACGGCGTGAAGTCGTTTGGTGCGTCTATACGGCGCGCAACGACGCTCCATGGCAACAATGCCCGGTCGTCGTTCCCGGCGCTCAACGCTTCGGCAAGTGCCAGTGTATTTATAGCCGATAGTATTTTCAGCGCCATGGAAACTCGCTTGCGTGTCAGTAATTTTAGGGGTAATGCTGGGCTTGCAGTAACGCTTCAACCAAGCACGCAATTGCAGTTAGTATGAATAATGCGCACATTTTATTAGTCGAACCGGATCTTGTTTTAGGACGATTATATAGCCAGGCATTGGAACGCTCTGGATACGGCGTGAGTCATGCAGCCGACGCTCAGTCAGCCATCAATGCAGCAGATACGCGGCGCCCGAATGTCGTTGTGCTCGAAATGCAATTGGCGCTGCATAGCGGGGCCGCGTTTTTGTACGAATTTCGCTCTTATGTTGATTGGGTTGATATACCAGTGGTGCTGCATACGTTAATTTCCGAAAGCCGCCTGCTACCATATCAAGAAGCGCTCAATGAGCTAGGGGTGAGTGATGTGCTATACAAGCCAGAGGCAAGTTTGCAAAGTTTACTATCTGTTATACGTAACCGTTGTACGACGGTGTCATGAAGCAAATCGTTACGAAGGGAATTGTGCTAGCTCGCACAAACTACGGTGAAGCAGATCGGATTGTGACGCTGCTGACGCCCGATCAAGGCAAGTTGCGGTTGATGGTACGCGGCGCACGCAAAAGCAAGAGTAAACTGGCTGGCGGCATAGAGCTGTTCAGTGTCAGCGACATTACCTTTATTCGTGGTAAAGCGGATATTGGCACGATGATATCGGCGCGACTTCATAAGCATTACGGTAATATTGTGCAGGATTTGGATCGCACAATGCTGGGCTATGAGCTTATAAAGCAGCTTAACAAAGCAATCGAAGACGAGCCGGAGCCGGAGTATTTTACGCTCCTGGAGCAGGCGTTTGAAGCGCTCGATACATCTAAGGTGCCACTGGAGCTCATTCAATCATGGTTCCGTGCGCAGCTGTTAAAGTATGCTGGGCACACGCCAAATCTTCAACGTGACACAACAGGCCAAGTACTTGCTACTAATCAATCATATGGTTTTAGCTTCGACGATATGGCGTTTACACGCGACAGCAATGGTCGATTTGATGCAACACGAATAAAACTATTACGACTGTTGTTTAGTGATAATTCGCCGCTCAAAATCGCACAGGTGCAGGGCGTAAGTGGACTACTGCCGGATGTTGCGCCACTGTTACAGGCAATGGCTCGCACCTATATCCGTTCGTAACTTGTTATAATAGCGCTAATGGCTAAAACAAAAGCGCGAAAAACCAAAAAGCTGTCACAAAAGCACTATCGGTTTCGATTTAAGAGCCGCACAATTAGCGTTATTTTCGATAAAGTACTGATTTTTCGCGTGTTTCAGCGGCTGCATGGTCGATTTTGGGGTGTCGCAGGCGTGTTGATTATGCTCACTGGGTTTACAGTGTGCGCCATTATTCGGCCAGAGGTGCTCACGCCATCAGCAGCAATCAGTGACTTCGGCTCCGATATTCGTACTGCGCCATATTTTGCCGGCTCGATGTTTTTTGCGGCCTATGGCTTGTGGCGGTGGCGCAATTATCTTATGCGAACACTGAAGCGTAAGCGTCCGATATCGTGGTTTATTATGCTCACAATTATCGGTCTGTACTTGGTAGCATTGATGCCAGCGAGCTGGCGGCCAGTGGCGTATAACTTACACATGTTTGGCATGATACTTGCCGGGCTTAGCATTGCAGCAACAGTGGTGGCGGACAGTTTGCTTAGCCGCGTACCAACCAAAACTCATGCGAATTTTTGGCGCCTGCTTCGACTGCTTTCGTTTGTGCTGATTGTAGCTGGCGGTTATGTGACCTTTGGCTCGCTCGACGAAATGCAATGGTTTAGTTTCACACTGGTAGGTGAACTTATGATGATAGCTGGCTATGCAATATGGATAAGTATAAAAACATACTTGGGCGAGGGAAATCGCAGTCAATTATCCAAGCTTCTCAAAAACATCGTTCTCGTCGATTAAACTATTATGTGCAAATATCAGTAGTAGGGTATAATTGCCAGCATGAAAGCACTCAGTTTCTTAGGCTTAGGATCGGTACGCGGTATTGGCCTCGGGCCTGCTTTGTAATTTTTCCGATCTATTAACTGTAAACTGAGAGATAACATATGAGTGAAACTTCTTTAGAACAAATTGTCAGCCTATGTAAACGCCGCGGGTTTGTGTTTCAGGCTAGCGAAATTTACGGTGGCCTTGCCGGTTTTTACGATTACGGTCCGCTTGGCGTAGAGCTGGTTAATAACATAAAGCAGGAGTGGTGGAAAGCCATGGTGCGTGAGCACGATAACATTTTCGGTATTGATAGCGCTATCGTACAAAATCCAAAATTATGGGAAGCTAGCGGCCATGTAGAAGGTTTCAATGACCCATTAGTAGAAGACCTAGTGACTAAAAAACGCTATCGTGCGGATCACTTGGCGGACGTAGATACAAACAATGTCGACGAACTGAATAAACTTTTGAAAGATAAAAAATCTCCAGAAGGTAATCCGCTGGGTGAAGTTCGCACTTTTAATATGATGATGAAAACTTACATCGGTCCACTGGAAGATGCGGATAGCGTGGCATATTTACGACCGGAGACGGCCGGTCCAATGTTTACAAACTACGAAAATGTTCGCGAGACTATGCGGGCGAAACTGCCATTTGGTATTGCGCAGATTGGTAAAGCGTTTCGAAACGAAATTAGCCCACGCGATTTTATTTTCCGCGTACGTGAATTAGAGCAAATGGAAATGCAATATTTTATCCGGCCTGACGCGCAAGAAAAGACATACGAAAAATGGCGACAATTTGCATGGAATTTCTTAATTGAGCGTCTGGGGATTCGCGAAGAAAATTTGCAATGGCACGAACATGGCGCGGACGAACGAGCGCACTACGCAGCAGCAGCGCATGATATTTATTTCAAATTTCCGCAAGGCTTTAAGGAGCTGTGGGGCACGCATAACCGTACCGATTTCGATTTAGGCAACCACATCCGTGTAAGCGGCAAAGATTTGCAATATTTTGACGAGCAAACGCGCGAGAAGTTTACGCCGTACGTGATTGAAAGCTCTGTGGGTGTTGGCCGTATGTTTATGGCAGCACTTACAAATGCTTACCATGAAGAAGAGGTGAATGGCGAAAAGCGGGTGGTACTAAAACTAGCACCGCATCTCGCGCCATATCGAGTAGCAGTAAGTCCGCTACTGAAGAACAAACCAGAGTTGGTAGAAAAAGCGCGAGAAGTCTACGATACGCTCAAAAAAGAATTTGGCAATGTTATGTGGGATGACAACGGCAATATTGGTAAGCGCTACCGTCGCCAGGACGAAATCGGTACGCCGTACTGCGTGACTATCGACTTCGACACGCTAGAGGACAACACTGTAACCGTACGTAACCGCGACACAACCGAACAGAGCCGTGTGAAGATTGAAGAACTTGTAAATAATTTGAAGTAGGGCTTATATGCCGAATAGCTCACTTGGTGTGATAGCAGAGCTACAACATTCTGCTAACGGCGAACGAGCCGTGTTAATGCAGCGGTTTTTTAAGACTGGCAAAGGGCAGTATGGCGAAGGTGACGTATTTATCGGTGCGAGCGTGCCAGATACACGTAAAGTTGCAAAGCAATTTGTAGGTTTGCCGTTTAGCGAAATCCAGCAACTGCTTAACAGTGAAATCCATGAGCATCGCTTGGTTGGTCTGTTGATTTTGGTATACAAATATCCAAAAGCCAGCGAAGATGATAAGCAAAATATTTATGATTTTTATCTGTACAATCTGCGTAAAGGCAAAGTAAATAATTGGGATCTGATAGATGTATCATGCAGAGATATTGTAGGAGTGTATCTGTACGATAAACCGCGAGACATTTTGTATGACCTGGCACATTCTAGCGGTTTATGGCAAAAACGGGTAAGTATTATTTCTACGTTTTATTTTTTGATGAAAGGTGACCCAACTAGTACGATAGAAATTTCAAAAATTTTGTTGCACGATAAACACGATTTAATACACAAAGCTGTCGGCTGGAT
>CAZGQU010000024.1:0-9290 GCA_964527845.1 uncultured Candidatus Saccharibacteria bacterium
AAGCAAACCAATCACCTGATTTTTCAACGATACCGCGTTCCACAGCTAGGTCAAGCACATCACCAGATCTGGAAATGCCTTGGTTGTACATAATATCGAATTCGGCTTGCCGGAATGGCGGCGCGATTTTGTTCTTGACTACCTTTACACGTGTGCGGTTGCCAATAACCTCATCGCCTTGTTTGATCTGTGAGACACGGCGAATATCCATTCGGACAGACGCATAAAACTTCAGGGCATTACCACCGGTGGTGGTTTCGGGGTTACCAAACATCACACCGATTTTCATACGGATTTGGTTGATGAATATAATTGTAACGTTTGAGCGGCTAATAATACCGGTTAGTTTGCGGAGCGCCTGGCTCATCAGTCGCGCTTGTAAGCCCATGTGGCTATCACCCATGTCACCTTCAATTTCGGCACGCGGCGTAAGAGCTGCCACTGAGTCAACGACAATTAAATCGACTGCGTTGGAGCGCACAAGCGTTTCGGTAATTTCGAGTGCTTGTTCACCGTTATCGGGCTGACTAAGCAGCAGGTTATCAATGTCCACACCGATACGCTTGGCGTAGGACGGGTCGAGCGCATGCTCCGCATCGATAAACGCTGCTGTACCGCCACGTTTTTGTACTTCGGCAATCGCGTGCAATGTGAGCGTGGTCTTACCAGAGCTTTCTGGACCATAAATTTCGATAATACGTCCTTTGGGCAAACCACCGCCAAGCGCCATATCAAGGCTCAACGAGCCAGTTGATGTACACTCCACGTGCACGCCGGTGCGCTCACCAAGCTTCATAATTGAACCTTTGCCGAACTGTTTTTCGATTGTTTCGAGTGCCAAACCGAGGGCCTTGGTCTTGCCTTCGTTATCAGCTTTCGTCTTTGCATTCGCCATAGTTACACCTCCTCAAGTTAACAGAATTTTTGCTGTCTGCCTTTAGTGTTATTATACACTTTTTGTGCCTGATCTGCACTAATATTAGCGCTTACTTTCACAAAACTTTCCTATATAATAACCATAAGCAATGCGTATATCTGATGCCCTTGCGGAGAAACTCCTAATAAGCAGCGACAAAGTGCCCGCTGACAAGTTAAAGGCGCTCAAAGAACAGCAAAAAAAAGAGAAAAAAACCTTACAAGATCTTGCCATACGCGAAAATATCATCTCCGAAAAAGATCTAACTAAGCTATATGCCGAGGAAATTGATATCCCGTTTGTAGAGCTAAATCCGCGCGAAATTAAAAAGCAATATTTACAGCTTATTCCGGCTCGTGTGGCTGTAAAGTATCGAGCGGTAGTATTTGACGTTGATAAAGACGGCAATAAGCTCTTGGCGATGGAAGATCCGGACGATATTCAGGCCATCAGCTTTTTACAAAAACAGCTCGGTACTAACGAGGTTCGGATTCATGTTGCTACGTCGTCACAGCTTCAGGCGGCCTTGGAACAATATCGCGGTAATATGCAGGGTGAGCTAACAAAAATCATCACACCCGAAGAAGCTGATGACGAAGACGAACAGCTGAACGAAGAAGATTTGGCCGAGAATTCGCCCATCGCCCAAACAGTGAACATTATTATTGATTACGCCGTAAAATCAGGTGCCAGCGACATCCATATCGAACCGCGTGAAGACCACGTTGTTATTCGCTATCGAATTGACGGTATTCTGCGGGAAGCCAATAAATTGCCGCGCAAAGTGCTCAATGCCCTAGTCAGCCGTATCAAGATCTTAAGTAACCTCAAAATCGACGAGCATCGCGCCCCGCAAGACGGTCGCTTTAAGGTTAAGGTCGCTGAGCAGGTATTTGCACTCCGCGTTTCCACGTTGCCGGTTTCTGATGGCGAAAAAGTAGTCTTACGTATTTTAAATGAATCAACCAAAGCTTCGAGTTTGTAAGGGCTCGGTTTTTGGGGCATCGCCCTTACCGTGCTACAAAATGCCATTGTCCAACCGCACGGCATGATTTTAGTAACCGGACCAACAGGATCAGGCAAATCCACCACCCTTTTTAGCGTATTAAGTATGCTCAATACGCCCAGTGTCAATATTTCGACCGTTGAAGACCCGGTGGAATATCGCATTCCAGGAGTCAACCAAACACAAGTTAACCCTGTCGCTGGCATGACATTTCAATCTGGCCTACGCGCCCTACTTCGCCAAGACCCAAATATCATCATGGTTGGCGAGATTCGCGATGGCGAAACTGCCGAGCGTGGCGGGCAGGCGGCACTAACCGGCCACCGTGTTTTTAGCACCCTGCACACCAACAACGCCGCCACCTGTTTGCCGCGCTTACTCGATATGGGTATTGAACCATTTTTGATTGCCTCTACGGTGCGCGTCGTCGTGGGCCAGCGCTTAGTGCGCCGGTTATGCGTTGAATGTCGCGAATCATATAAGCCCGACGAGGCTCAACTAAAGCAGCTTGGAAAAACCTTTCATCTCGATGCGGCTGGAGCAATCGGTAAACTGCACGAGCTCGAGCAATCAGCACTAGAAGGTGGTATTGGCAAAAATCGACCCGAAACCGCCGATTTGAGCACGACGAGCAGCGGAATTGCAAGACTATGGAAAGCCCATGACGATGGCTGCGATGCTTGTAACCATACCGGATACAAGGGGCGGATTGGCATTTATGAAGTACTCAATAACTCCGAGAAAGTCCAAGGGCTGATTGTCGGTAACAGCACTAGCGAAACTATTCAGACCAGTGCAATCGACGAAGGTATGCTGACCATGCAGATAGACGGCTTCGTGAAGGCAGTGCGCGGTGAAACTTCGATTGAAGAAATTCTGAGAGTAACGGTTGAGGATTAAGGGACATGAAGTTTGCCTATAAAGCAGTCGATGCCAATGGAAAGACATTTTCCGGAGTGTATGAAGCATCGAATAAACAAGCGGTGATTACGCTGCTCACGAAACGGAACGCTCGACCGATGTCCATCCATCAAGTTGGCGAAAAGGGTACCAAGAAAAACAGCTTTAGCTTTGGTACGCCCAAGGTTAAAACTCGCGAGATGGTAGTGTTCACAAGGCAGCTTTCGACACTTGTGAGCGCAGGTGTACCACTCACCCGTTCACTAGCAACGCTTGAGCAGCAGGCCGAAAGCAAGCGCTTCAAAGAAATTATCAGCGGTATCAATAAAGACGTCGAAGCCGGCACAACGCTCGGTGACGCATTCGCAAAATATCCAGATGTGTTTTCTGAAGTGTACGTCAATATGGTCAAAGCTGGTGAAGCAGGTGGTATTTTAGACGAAATCTTAAAGCGCGTTGCCGGGCAAACCGAAAAAGACGCATCCATACGCAAAAAAATCAAAGGCGCAATGACATATCCGATCGCTATTTTAGCTATTACGGTGCTGGCCTTTTTTGGTTTGATGGTGTTCATCATTCCTAAAATTGGCAAAATCATTACTGATCTTGGCGGCCCGGACGCTAAGCTGCCAGTCTATACAGAAGCTATGCTTGGCATAAGTAATTTCTGTATCAGTCATAGCATTATTGAGCATATTCCGCTACTTAACATGCTGCCACTTATTAATGACCTGCCCAATGTCGTGTTCTTAGTAGCCCTGTTAGCCGTAATAGGTAGTTACGTTATGCGTTACATAAGGACACCGACGGGTAAACTAAAGTTTCATGCATTGCTTTTAAAAACCCCGGTCCTTAATACGATTATCATTAAAATAGCCGTTTCGCGGTTTGCGCGCACCTTTTCTGCCCTTACTGCTGCCGGCGTTACTGTACTCGAAGCACTTGAAGTAACTGGTGGCGCTATCGGCAACAAGGTTATTGAGGCCGAACTAGCCCATGCCGCAGAAGAAGTCAAAAACGGCAAACCGCTTAGTGATCCGATAAGTAAGAGTAAGTACTTTCCACCAATAGTCGCCCAAATGCTCGCTGTAGGTGAGGAAACCGGCCAAATAGACACTATACTAGTAAAGGTTGCTGATTTTTATGATGAAGAAGTCGATACTGTTATCGGGAGCCTCAGCTCGATTATCGAACCGATGCTTATTGTCGTGCTCGGCTCGTTAGTCGGCCTCATTGCTGCTAGTGTCATGGGGCCAATTGCCGGTCTCAGTAAAAATATTAGCAGTGATAGCTAAGAGGTTACTTCTTTTGCAGGGTTGACGTGATAACGCTTATGTATATAATTCTTGTCAGATACTGCCTTAGCAGTTTCAAGGTATTAAAATTATAAAATGTAAAAATAGGAGGGTGGGTTCCTATGATCTCACTACAAAAAAGACAAAGCGGTTTCACTATTGTGGAACTTCTAATCGTTATCGTCATCATCGGTATTTTGGCTACCTTGGTGATTGTAACCTTCACTGGCACGCAAAAGAAAGCACGTGACTCTCAGCGCCAAACTGATATCAACGCGGTTAATAGTCACCTTGCAACATACTACGCAGAAGAAGGCCACTACCCGCTCTATTCTGAGCTTTCAAGCTCAACTTGGATAGCAAGCAACATGAAAGGCCTCGATGCTGAAGCATTAAAAGATCCTAAGGGCGGCACAATCCAGGCTGGTGCATCAGATAGTACCCACTATGGTTACGAAGTAACCTGTAGCACTGCAGATGATGCGGCAACATGTGATAGCTACACCCTTACTGCATCTCTTGAAGATGGCACAACATTCACCAAGAAGAGCAATAACTAGTAATTAGTTTGTCACAAACAAAAAACCGGGGCCTACATAAACCCCGGTTTTTTAATGTGAGCTGCATTAATCGCAAGAGTTTTATATAATCAAAGCAATGTATAAGCATAAGCGGCGTTTTTATCAAGCTGGTTTTACCATTCCAGAGTTACTCGTTACTATAGTATTCCTCGGTACGGCGGCTACGGCTATTGCTCTACTTTTTATAGGCATCCAAGACATTCAACGGCGCACTTCCAAACTCGAGAGTGCCACGCACGCTGCGCAGACAGAAGTTGAGTCGCTCCGCAACAACAACTACAACCAGCTTGTAGCAGGCGAAGATATAGACTTTAGCAGTGAGTTGCCTGATGATTTACCTAAAGCAACAGGCACAGTAGTAGTAAGCGAGCCACAGGCCGGCCTAAAACGAGTCGACGTAACAGTGTCATACGACGACAAAGGCACCCCCCGAGAGGTTAAGCTCAGTTCGCTTATCGGCGTAATAGGAATTTCTCAATGATACGAATAAACGACCAGCGTGGCGTTACTATGCCAGAATTACTGATCGCCTTGGTTCTAACTGCTATATTATCGGGTGTTATCGTAAGCTTTATGACCGACAATATACGAGGCAGTACCTTGCAAACTGCTAAGGCTGAGCTGCTCAGTGATGCACATGCCGGACTCAATACAACTGCCAATGACATCCGGCTCTCCACACAAGCTGATATCAATAATCGCTGGCAGGATGCTCATGCTCCAAATGCTCCAATCAATCTCTTTAGCTGGCAATCCAATGGTTCAACATTAGTCCTTGCAACACCTGCTGAAGACACAAGCGGCAATATTATCTTCGACGACCAACTCAACTATATTTCGGCTAAGAACAACAAGATTTACTATGTAAAAGATGGTACGTTGTATCGGCGAATCCTGGCCGCCCCCGAGGATGACAATAAAGCAAAAACTACCTGCCCTTCATCCCAAGCCTCATCTGATTGCCCAGCGGACAAAGCAGTCCTGCAAAATGTTACGGATTTTACAGTAAAATATTTTAACGAACAGAACCAACAAGTAGCACCGACCGATGCACGCTCCATTGAGCTAAGCATTACGCTCAGTAAAGTACTGTATGGCGAAGATGTTCATGCTAGCTACACGACAAGGATGGTATTTAGAAATGGGTAACACATTACGAAAGTTATTTCCACAGAAGCTAACCGAGCAGTCCGGCTCAATTCTGGCAAGCGTTATGATAATTACCGCCACGCTACTCATAATTGGCTTAGCGCTCGGTTCGGCTGCTTCTGGCCAGTTTAGTCTCGTAAATCGTAATATCTATATTCAGAATGCCTTACTGGCTGCCGAGGCTGGGATTGAACAATCGGTAAACGCCCTCAACCAAGACGACTCATTCACTGGCTATGCGAGCGTCCAGACATTCTTCGATAGCACTGAACAAGGTAGAGGCACCTTCCAAACAACAATCACTGACAGTCCAGATGACTCGAATGCAAAAATCATACGCTCAACTGGATATGTGTATAGACATGGCGGTTCTGGCGAGTTGATGGGCAAACGTATCATTAAGGTGACAGTAGTTGGCACAGGCTCTCCTGGGTACTCGGTGTATACCGGGCCAGGTGGTCTTATCTTGAGTGGTTCAGCGAATATTACAAATTCCGAAGTATATGTAAATGGTACAATCACCATGAGTGGCGCGGCACGTATTGGCAGTGATTCAGTCCCCTCCACGGTGCACGTAGCAAATATTGCTTGCCCTACCGGCAATAATCCAGGCCCGACGTACCCCACTCTCTGTACAAACACCCAACCTATTTCAATACCAGATTGGAGCTCGGTTTCAATAATCGGCAGTGTCTGTGCGACCGGTCAAACGCAATCGAAATTCCCTGACTCACCATACAATAACAACCCTCCTCAAATACGTGCTGGCACAAATGGAGGCACAGGCCTCCAGATAGGGTGCGTCGCACCCGAGGTAAGCACGCCGACATATGACCGGGCCACTCATATCAGCCAAGTCACAACAACTGCTTCGGGAACTTCCAATACGTATGTCTGTAACTCATGGCCATTTGACAGGAACTGGCCCGAAAATCTCAAGCTTACCGGCAATGTGAGCATAGATGGGTCATGTAATGTGAAGGTAAGCGGCAATGTATACATCACCGGGAATCTAACTATTGGCGGCGCAGCCAAACTTACCGTCGCTGAAAGCGCAGGCAATAACCGACCAAACATTATTGTCGATGGGACAATAGATGTAGGCGGCTCTGCAGCGCTCGTACCAAATTCTTACGGCACCGGCATGCAATTCATTAGCTTTAAGTCCAGTGCCAGCTGTAGTCCTAACTGCACCGCGTTATCTGGCAACGATCTTAAGAACTCTCAATCGCTTCAAACCGTTACTATCGGTGGCGGCGTCAACTTGCCAGGCATGATTTTCGATGCTTACTGGAGTAAGATTAAAGTTTCAGGCAGCGGCAATATCGGATCTGCAATCGGCCAGACGGTAGATTTAAGTGGTGCAGGTACCGTGACTTTTGGCACGAAACTCGCAGCTGGTGCGCGTACATGGACGATATCGAGCTATCAGCAAGTTTACGAGTAGCGGCCAAATGTAGGCATAGCCTATTCCTTTATGCATGGTAGAATAAGATAAACATGAGAAGTATTGCTTGATGGGCAGCAACAGAACAACACCCCTACTACTACGCAACAGGCCACTTTTTGGCCTGGACATTGGTCATAGCTCAATTAAATTAATGCAAATAGACCAAACAACCCTGAACTCAACACATGGCACGCGGCTAATTGGGTACGGTACCACCGTATTTGATCCAGCGGCAATGAAAGATGGCGTCATCATTAAGCCGGAGCTCATTGCAGCTGCTATCCAAGATCTTTTCAAATATCGTCTGATTGGCGATATCACTACCCGCCGTGTTGCCGTGTCCATTCCGTCGTATCGGACGTACTCTCGCTCAATGGAGCTACCAAAAGTATCTCCGAAAGAGCTCGAAGAATCTGTGACGCTCGAAATGGAGCAGTACATATCGGTTCCAGTAGAGCAAATGTATATTGACTTTACCGTTATCAGCCAGAACAAAGATACCGTCAATATTTATGCAATCGCAGTACCGCGGGCAATTGTCGATTCATATTTATTACTGCTCCGCATGCTAGGACTTGAACCGGTACTGGTCGAAACGACGATGAGTTCTGCCATACGATTATTTAATACCGACAAGGATAGCGGAGATACCGTCAGTTTCATTATTGATTTCGGTTCTGAATCGTCCGATATCAGCATATTCAACAGTTCCCAGCTCGTCACGGGTACCGTAGCCGGTGGTGGCAGTACCTTCACGAAACTCATCAAAGACAAATTAGGTGTTTCTGAAGCCGAAGCCGCGCTTATAAAAACAAAATACGGCCTCAATGTCAGCAAAAAACAAGATCAGATACATGAAGCATTGCAACCTGTATTGCACGATATCGTCAAAGAAATCCAGCGCATGACGCGGTACTACGAAAAGAGTTTTGAAAACGCTCAACCGCTTGGCCAAGTCATCACACTCGGCGGTGGCGCCAATATACCGGGCCTCAGCGATTATCTGGTCAGTACGCTCCGAATACCTGTGCGAACGTATGATCCATGGCACAGACTGGTAAATAAAAATCTGCAGCAGCCAAAAGCCAGCGACAGACCAATGTACGCTACTGTCACTGGCCTAAGCTTGTGTGACCCGCGGGAGGTGTTTAAGGCATGATAAATCTTCTTCCCCCTGGCCTTAAAAGCTCGTATCGCTACGCACACTTAAATGCGAAACTGCTTCGCTGGATGGGTGTTTTTGGCTTGGCTATTATCGGTTTGGTTGTCATTAGCGCAGGAGGCCTATTTTACCTCTACCAAACGTCTCGTTCCTATGACATACAGATTAGTAGCCTTAACCGCACATTAAAGGAGCACATTAGCAATAACTTAAGACTAGCGGTAAAAGTATTGTCGAAAGAAGTGCTGTTTTCAAAGCTGCTCACTCATCTTGCATCCATTACGCCAAGCAATGCTAATTTAACCGATCTTAATATCAGCCAGGAGCAGACCGGTATCGACATCACTGCCGAAACGACCGATTATAATGCCGCAACGCAATTACAAGTCAATCTGTCAGATCCAAACAATAAGCTGTTCACTAAGGCCGATATTGTGAGCATTTCTTGCGAGAGCAATAGTGATTCTGGCACAAGCACAAAATATCCATGTTCCGTGGTTATTCGAGCTCTGTTTGTCAAAGACAATCCGTTCTTATTTATTAACAACAAGGATTCATAGGCATGGACAGTAAACGACTTTTCTTTCTCTTAAGCGCAGGTACGACTCTCATGCTTGCTGGCTTTATCGCCAGCGCTTACTTTGCGAACTCACAACTCGAAAAATACGCTAAGCAAGTTGCAGATAAGCGCGCCCAGGTCACAATGCTTGAAGACGAGCAAGACTCGCTTGCTGAAGCCAAGCAAGAACTAAAAACATACGATGAGCTATCTAAAATCGCTGCGAGCATCGTACCGCAAGACAAAGACCAAGCTCAAACTGTTCGTGAGAT
>CAZGQU010000025.1:0-8639 GCA_964527845.1 uncultured Candidatus Saccharibacteria bacterium
CCATATACCACTTCTTCGGCAATACGGCCACCAAGCATACGCGCTAACACATCCTTAAACTCAATGATAGAATGATAGCTTTTATCTTCTGGTGGGATAAACCATGTGACGCCACCCGTACCGCCGCGTGGAATGATAGTCACTTTGTGCACGACATCGCTATCCGGCAACACATGACCTACAATCGCATGGCCCGCTTCGTGATACGCCGTCAACTCTTTCTCTTTGTCGCTCATAACCTTGCTTTTACGCTCCGGCCCAATCGCAACACGCTCAAATGCTTCGGTCACATCAGCATTGGTTATTTCCTTGCGATTATTCCGAGCTGCAACAATTGCTGATTCATTTGCAATATTTGCCAAATCAGCACCGCTTGTGCCAGCCGATTTGGCAGCTAGTGCGTCAAGATCGACTTCTTTGTTCAGCGGCTTTTTACCAAAATGAACCTTCAAAATTGCTTCGCGATCCTTGCGATCCGGTAAGCTAATATTTACCCGTCTATCAAACCGGCCCGGACGAAGCAACGCTGGATCAAGCACGTCAGCACGGTTCGTAGCCGCCAATACAATCACATTCTGGCCTTGCTCGAACCCATCCATTTCTACCAAAATTTGGTTAAGCGTCTGTTCGCGCTCATCGTGGCCACCACCCATACCAGAGCCACGGCGACGTCCCACGGCGTCAATTTCGTCAACAAAGATAATACATGGCGCGTTCTTTTTAGCTTTTGCAAACAAATCGCGTACACGTGATGCGCCGACACCAACAAACATTTCTACAAACTCCGAACCGGAAATACTAAAGAACGGCACGTCAGCCTCGCCAGCAACTGCGCGTGACAACATGGTTTTACCCGTTCCCGGTGGACCAACTAGTAGTACTCCTTTTGGTATGCGAGCGCCGACCGCGCCAAACTTTTTGGGATATTTCAAAAACTCTACGACTTCTTGCAAATCTTGCTTAGCTTCGTCTGAGCCAGCAATATCGGTAAATGTTACCTTATTTTTCTCGTTGCCATATAACCGTGCGCGGCTTTTGCCGAAGCTGAGCGCCTGATTACCTTGCCCCTGGGCACTACGAAGCATAAAGAATAATAAACCACCAATAATAAGCACTGGCAGGAGCGCGACCAATAGCTGGCTCCAAATAGAACTGCCCTGTTGCTTGTCGTATTTAACTTCTACTTTCGAGGTATTAACACCCTCTTCTTTCAATGAGGTGCTTTGGTCTTTATACGATGTAAGCGATGGCTCTTTTTTGCCTTTTTCAGTAATCGTGAGCTGGTTACCGTCACCAGCAACCTCTATCTTGGAATATTTGCCGGCATTCGTTTGCGACACAACTTCACTAAATGGAACCTCTTTTAACTTGCTAGGTTGGCCGATTGAGGCAAAAATGACAAGCCCAAACAGCACCAAAAGCGCGATAAAACCGAAGTTACGAAAGCTTCGTTTGTTCGAGTTTTTGGGGTTCTGGGGCGGACGGAATGTGTTTTTCTTCATACCTAGATAATTATATAGGGTAGCTTTCGTTTTTACTAGCGGTCGCGCACATAGAGTGCTAAAACATCTTTTGTAACACCAATATAACAGCGTCCATTGACATCAATAATTCGATGTGGCTGTGCAGTCTTGGCAGCTACAACCATTCTTGTGAGCCCTTGTGAGCTAAAGTCCCGCGTACCTGCCCGTCTGAGCCAGGCCGCTAATACCTCCATGGCTATTTTATGCGGCAACTTCATAAAATATTTTCTGTCGAGTTCACGTACTGTCGGTTGTATATGCAAGTGGTTTGCCAGCTGTCCATCAATCTGCCGGTTGAGTGCCAGCATTGTGCTGTAATGATTAAGCAGCTCCTGACGTTTTGCCATAGTTAATTTCGGTACTACCTTGAGTCGCACATAATTACGGCGATACGTCTCATCTTGATTTGTGCTGTCTTCGCGCCACTCTAGTCCATGCTTTTTTGCATACGCAATTATGCTCATCTTTGGAACGGTAAGTAACGGGCGCAATACATTATCAGTTGAACGCAATGAGCTCAAGCCCTTACGGTTAGTACCTCTTAAGATATTCATAATCATTGTCTCCAGTACATCATCTTCATGGTGCGCCGTAATAATTGCCTTCGCGCCTGTCTGTTTTTTAATGTTTCGTAAAAATACATAACGCGCTTTACGAGCAGCGTCTTCGCTTGTATCTTTTCCGAGATTACCTTCGCTATATACAAACGGTAGGCTGTAGGACTTAGCTAATTGCTGCACTAGCTGCCGGTCTTTAGTGGAGTCTTCTCGGATTCCATGATCAAAGTGTGCAACTGTCAGCCGTAAACCCGGCTGCTGACTCAAAAGATGGAGCAGCACAACCGAATCAACACCGCCGCTTACGGCGACCACATACCGGCCAGGTTGAATAGTGTCAATCATATCTGTAATCAATGAGTAGCAAGGATGTTTTAACCCGAATTGAAAAATTAGAGGCCCGTAATAAACGTGTCGAGGCAGACAAAGCCTGGGAGACCAGCTGGACGCGCCGCATTGCCATTATGGTACTGACGTATTTAGTAGTAGTCGCTTATCTGCACTTTGTAATCCATATTAGTCCGTGGATTAACGCTGTAGTACCTGTGCTCGGCTTCTTTTTGTCAACATTAACCGTGGCAATCCTAAAAAAGTTCTGGATAAGCCACCGATGAGCCAACTAATTTTTTCAACTACAAATTTGCAAAAATTTATATTAGGCAGCGCTGTATTGACAAAACATAAGATCAAACTCACACAAAACAGTCTTGAAATCGATGAAGTTCAATCAGAGAATGCCGAGTACGTAATAACGAGTAAGGCTGCCGAGGCATTTAAACAACTGGGACAACCGGTAATTGTTAGTGATGACAGTTGGGCACTCCATGGCCTTAATGGATTTCCTGGGACGTATATGAAGTCAATCAATGAATGGTTTTCTGACCAGGATTTTATACATCTCACGAAGCCTCTTAAGAACAAGGCTGTCACCTTTAGCCAATTACTTTGCTACCAAGATAAAGACCAGCATATAATTTTCCGTAACGATACTCCTGGAGTTTTACTAAATGAATCCCGCGGCATCAGCGGAGTACCTTGCCAGCGTGTTATCAGCTTCAACGGCGGCAAAAGCAGTATAGCTGAAGATTTGGATGCTGGAGTCCTCTTGTCAGACGACAAGATTGAAAAGATTTGGCACGATTTTGCGGCTTGGTTTACGAAGGGACGAAAATGAAACATTTATATTTTATCCGGCATGGACTCAGCGAATTTAATAAAGCCCATAAATGGGCGGGTTCATCAGATACACCACTAGCACCCGAAGGACATGTACAAGCCAAACTTGCAGGAGAAAACGCCAAAAAACAAGGCCTAGCATTTGATATTATTTTGAGCTCTCCATTAAAGCGCGCCCACGACACTGCCTTGTATGTTGCAACTGAGGTTGGCTATCCGCACGATGCTATCGTGCTAGACGAACGGCTGATTGAGCGCAAATTTGGAGCCTTAGAAGGTCGCAAAGATCTTATTGCCAGCACCAAGTACGTATTAGACGAATCAGCAATTGATAAATATGAGGGCGTAGAGCGACTTGTGGATTTGCAAAAACGAGCCGATGAAGTTCTCGACCACGTGTATAGCTTGTCGCACGACACAGTATTGATAGTTGGTCACGGCGCTTTCGGTCGAGCTTTGCGGCGCTCCATCAAGAACGACCCGCTACACATACGCGGCAAACCATACGAAAACGCAATCCTAGTGAAACTCATATGACACAGATTCCTAAAGTTGGCATAGCTTGTTTTGTCTGGAGAGATAGTAAGTTTCTGATGGGTAAGCGTCGTGGTGCGCATGGTGCAAACACGTGGAGCGTACCAGGTGGTCATTTAGAATTCGGTGAAACATGGCAAGAAGCAGCAATACGAGAAGTAATGGAAGAAACCGGCATGGAAGTTACAAATATACGCCTACTCGCCGTCACGAACGACGTCATGACATCAGACGATAAGCACTACATTACAATTTGGATGGAGGCCGACTGGGCTGCCAACGAGCCAGCTATTACCGAGCCGGATAAATTCGTCGACCAGACGTGGTCGGACTTTCAGCACTTGCCTTCACCGCTTTTTGAGCCTTGCTGGCAAAATTTGCGTGCTTCAAAACCCGATTTGTTCTAGTCAACAGAGACAGAGTATGCTATATTACCTCTGTTATAGCTCTACAAAAAAGGCAGAAGTCGTTCTGTAGTAAGCAGAATACAAACTGATTTTCTCATTTCTTGTGCCAGGGTAGCTCAGTTGGTTAGAGCGCAGGACTCATAAGCCTGAGGTCGCGAGTTCGAGCCTCGCCCCTGGTACCAGAAACGAGAAAATTTTCAGGATTCGTATTTGAATGATCGTAGGAATTTATTCCGAGCGCGCCACAAGAGTATACATATAAGTCTAGTTCTCTGTAAGGCATAAATCTAGAAAGCTTTATTTGAGACGCTTCGCTCGAGTCTACAAAATATACCACTGACATATTTTGGGTCACTGGTTCAAGTTCAGTCGCCGCTACCATTTGAGCCAGACTAGGACAGCTTTGAGCCGTCCTTTTTGTTATCATAAGGCAATGAAAATCCTGACGGTAAGCGTACCGCAATACACCGTAGATAAAGAGCCCAACCATAAAACCACTGGGAAGTTGGTGGACCAAGTAATTAAAGATAACTTTGCAGCGCATACAATTATTGTGCGGGGCATAAGTTCTGCTGCTCACCCCGAACTAAGCCTGGACGGACTTATACAAATAATAAAAGACCAAGGCACTGACCGCTACGATCCAATTCGTGCTGGTGATAGGTACGAAAACATTAAAGGCGAGCACATAGACCTATTCGCATTTCGCAGAAAAGTTACGCCACGTATGGAGCTTTTCAAGGACATTAGCTGGGGATTTTATCACGGAGCTAAAGCAATTCACGGTGCGCCAGTACGTATAGACCTACTTACAATTTATGACGCTGCGCAGCTTAAAGCCGTAGCACACCAATACGAAGGACGTGATGACGTCAAACGTGATGGCTTTGTGTTTCGAAATCCCGAAAACAAAGCTGCTGCGTTACTTGGAATTATAAAGATTACTTAGAAGCTACCGCTAAATATATTTGTCTAAACTTGTTTGCTTGAAAAAATTCCATATATCCGTGTGTTTTACGTGTAGCTTTGTTGTTATTTGTGGAATCTTCGGCTTATTCAGGTTTGGTGTACTTGATTCGTTGGTAACAATAGTGTGTTATGAGCTAAGGAGTGTGCTACCAAATTTGTCAACACTAAACATCTCTTGCCGAAGATGTTTTTTATTGGCAGTCTTTGCAGAAGCCTTGGATTTCTATTTGATGATTTAAGGCTTTGAACGATCGCCTGGCCGCAATTGCAGTAATGAACTTTTCTAATTCTGCTTCATTTATTGGAGTCACCTTGTGGCAATTAATGCATGACAAATGGTGGTGATGCTCGACGAATGTGTCGCTCAACTCTACTTTATATTTCCAGCCGATATTCAATCGCTCTACAATTCCTAAGCGTTCAAACAGATTTATTGTCCGGTATACGCTTGCCCTGTCCATGATACCCTTTGCGTGCTCAGCAAGCTCATGCATTGTCATAGCACCATGTAGTGCCAAAAGCTCAAATACTACCACTCTTTGTTTGGTTATACTGTAGCCCTTTTCTTTCAAAAACGGTTGCAAGTTAGTCTTCATATTGCAAATTGTAATATTTTTGCGACAAATTTGCAAAAATAATACTTCTTCATTATTTTAAATACATGACTCCTGTATTACTCGCCTTTGCTACGTTTTTCTCAACTTTTGCGGGCGGCATAACCGCCATCAAAAATCGCAAACGACTCCATTACATACTAGGCTTTACTGCTGGTGTGATTTTGGGTGTAGTCGCGTTTGATGTGCTACCAGAAATGTTTGATTTAATTCATGCAAACAACTTTGACGCGACATACGCAATGGTAGCTTTAGTTGTCGGGTTTTTGCTTTTTCATATTGTTGAAAAAATACTGTTAATTCACCATGCCCACGAGAATGAATATGGCAAGCACAAACACCCCCATGTTGGCCTAATGTCGGCAATTGCCCTCAGTGGCCACAGCTTTTTAGATGGCGTCGGCATTGGTCTAGGATTCCAGGTCGATCCAGCTGTGGGTGTAGCCGTAGCAATTGCCGTCATTGGCCATGATTTTGCCGATGGCCTCAATACCGTAAGCCTCATGCTGGCACACAAAAACAACATGAAAAAGACTATTGCTATGCTGGGTGTTGATGCACTTGCGCCAATTTTAGGTGCTGCTTCTACATTGCTATTCCAGTTGACCGATTTTCAATTAGTTATTTATCTTGGTTTTTTCGCCGGCTTTTTGCTCTACATCGGCATCAGCGATATCTTGCCCCAAGCGCATGAGGATAATTCATCCAGATTAACGATTTTCCTGACTGTCTTAGGCGCAACACTCATGTTCGCCGTGGCGCAGTATGCATAAGCTGTATTGCTTGAATGTAAGCGTCTATAACGGGTATTATTAGTTATGGATGTACGATCGCAGATACACATACTACCGACGCACAAAAAAACGGCCGCGTTATGGCACGTTTCTTACGTTATTGCTTGTAGCCTGTTTTGGCTGGTGGTTATTTAGTACTGTGCAAGCTAAACCAAATAAGCAAAACCAGACTGATACCATCAAAGCTGAACTACAAGCTAAGCCGTCAATTGACACTTCGGCAATGGACAGTCGTATCCAAGCTATCTTAGCGGAAAATGCTGATTTTGATACTAGCATAGTCATCCACGATCTGAACACTGGTAAAATCTATACATACGGCGAAAGTTCTGCATACGTTGCCGCTAGTATTAACAAGCTCGTGACTGCTGCTGCATTTATGCACAAAGTTGAGCTGGGCGAAGCCTCGCTAAGTGCGTATCAGGCCGGCTCAACTGCCCAAGCACAGCTGGAAAGAGCGCTCGTTGATAGTGACCACACCGCTTGGGAAAGTTTTTATATCGGCACACCGTGCAGTCAGCAAAATAGCTATGCCCAAACAATCGGACTCACAACGTATGACTGTAAAGCCAATGAGTTAAGCGCTGCAGATACCGCCGTACTGCTTGCGAAGCTCTATAAGGGAGAGCTACTGAATAAAGCACATACCGACTTGCTGCTTTCGTACCTTAAGCGCGCCAACTACCGCGAATATATTGTGGCAGCAGTGCCTTCGGGGGCAACCGTATATCACAAAGCAGGTTATTTGCAGGATCGCGTACATGACGCAGCTATTATTACGGATGGTGAGCAAACATATGTACTAGCAATTTTTACAAAATCCTACAGCGGCACATACGATAGTGCGGCCGGCACAGCATTGATACATCAGATTACAAAAGCTACCACCGAAACCTTTTTGCGATAGCCTCCAAACATGAATTGTTCAAAAATTGTATAATACACCATTGATGAAACAATCAACGGCAACCCAAACGCAGCCTAGAGGCTTTGTGTCGGTACGCCCGAAATTCGAGAAGAAACAGCGTCGTTACAAACCATGGCTAAAGCGCATCAGCATAATTTTGGTAATTATAGTACTGCTGATTGGTCTATTCTTGGGTTGGCGCTTTGCGGTTAATACTCTGAAAATTACCGAGGGTGGACTATTTGGCCTATTCCACAGCAGCAAACTAGACGGCGAAAGCAAAGGCATGGTAAACGTGCTGTTAGCCGGCAACTCGGCTGACGATATTGGGCATGGCGGCGCGGAGTTAACCGATTCGATTATGGTCGCGAGTATCGATACCAGAAATAATTCTGCGACATTATGGAGCATCCCACGTGATTTATGGGTAGAAATACCCGACCATGGTCACAGCAAAATTAATGCCGCCTATGTCTACGGAGAACAAGATAAATTCAGCGAAAATGGCTACTTTGATGGCGGTATGGGGCTATTACAGAAAGTTATCGAAGAAAACTTTGATATTGAGCTGAATTATTACGCGCTTATTAACTACGCCGGCTTGCAGTCAGCTGTCGATGCGGTCGGTGGTATTGATGTTACGATCAATAGCAGTGACCCACGCGGCTTATATGACCCGACGTTCAAGCGTTACGAAGGCGGACCGCTCAAATTACCAAATGGCGTCAATCATCTCGATGGCCATACCGCTTTGATGCTTGCCCGGGCGCGCGGTGATTCGCGAGGCTCATATGGTTACGGCCAAAGTGACTTTACACGTACCGAAAATCAGCGACTTATACTTATGGCACTCAAAGAAAAGGCGACATCCGCTAGTACGCTTGTCAATCCGATTACACTCGCGCAGCTATCCAACGCGGTCGGCAATAATGTCCGCACCAATTTTTCGACCAGCGAACTGCGTCGCGCCTACAGTGTTGCTAAAAAAATTAACGGCGCCGATATAAAATCCGTTAGTTTGCGGGATAGCGCCCAAGGCATTAATCTGCTCAAAAGTTATCGCTCTTCTAATGGGCAGTCCGCGCTTATACCTAAGGCAGGACTTGACGACTTTAGTGACATTCAAACCTATGTAAAAACGTTCGCCACGCCTCAGCC
>CAZGQU010000025.1:8649-9272 GCA_964527845.1 uncultured Candidatus Saccharibacteria bacterium
TAAAAGCCCCTCTTAAAGTATAGATACTTTTATTGTAACTATCGATTGCTAAAAGGTTAAAGCTTCTTTAACCAGCTATCGAAGGCCGTTACTGATGGGTCCGCTGAAGGAACCAATACAAACGATAGGCCGTGTTTGCCCTTTTTCATATTTTTTATCCTTTTTTGTTTTTGTAAGGTACGCGTACCATTATATAGTGTTTGTTTGTGATCACCAAACAATTTTATTATATATCGTTTATGCTTATTTGTCAATAATATTCCTTAGCTTTATTTGCGCTTCACATCTTCTTTTGCCGCTTTAGCGTGTTGCTTCACTACTTCTTTCGCTTCCCTGCTACGCTGCTTTATTTCTACGGCTGCTTCCTTAGCCTGCTCTGCGCCCATATCCGCTTTATTCTTTAGCTCAGAAGCAGCATTTTTCAAACGAGCAGATGCTTCTTGGGCTTGATTGCGCATTCGGCCACGTGTTTCTATGCCACTACGCGGCGCTAACAATAAGCCGGCTGCAAAGCCAAGTGTTGCCGCCATGACTATTTTTAATGGATCTTGCGCATTGCCTCTAGTCATACTTTTTCCTCTTTCTCATTACTATTCTCATGGCCTGTGCCAAACCTACCACGA
>CAZGQU010000026.1:0-8477 GCA_964527845.1 uncultured Candidatus Saccharibacteria bacterium
GCACTACCACACCTGGCAACTGTCCAGCAGGTACATTAGGTAAGCCAGGTCCTGGGGGCGCTGGCGCTTGTGATTTATTTATGTCTTGAGGATTCATGTGTAACTTTGGTTTTACCCACCCGATTATGCACTATCAACCAGCACACATCGAACATTAATAACGATTCTTGGCCAGTTGTTGCCACTGGTCAGGCCATCGTTATAAGCCACTTTTAGTATAACAGGAATAAGCTAATGGTGTCACTGATATAGTTTATGCTTAACTTACCTATTAGTCCATCTGTAATTTGTACGCGCTATGCTATGCTGAGTAAATGATTCGGGCAGTCTTTTTTGATTTTTATGGTGTATGGGCGCCAGATAAATTTGCAGAATATTTGGCTGAAGTCGAACAGTACGGCTGGAGTGCAGCTGACGAGCTCCATAAGCTAACGCGCCAGTATTTTCAAGGAAAAATCGGCCCACCAGAGCTTGCCGAAGCCTTCCGATATTATTTGCATCGAACAGATATTGATGCAGCACAGTTTGCACTAAATGAAAACGCTGTATATCCAGCAATCGTGTCTTTTATGCGCGGACTGCACGGCCATTTCTTAAAAGTCGGTATTTTAGCCGAGCTTGGAGCACAAGAACTTAAGTTGCTTTCTGACTTCAACGCCCATAACCAGGTATTTGAAGTCATTGCCGGACCGCTTGCCTTCCAACTAAATCAGCCGCTATTAACTCAAGAAGTATTTGCGCGGGCGCTGCAGGCCATCGGTGAGCCGCCTAAATCGTGCTTGGTGGTTTCGGGTAATCAAGAGTACCTCCGATTTGCGGAGAGTCTTGGCATAGCTATTCTACAATACAAAGGCTACAATAACTTATTACCCGAACTGGAACAATTACTGAGTACCACCACTGAAGCCTAGGCTAAGCGCTAACAGTTGTTATGATGCGTTTTTCTTGCCGTCAATATTTAGTGGATCGGTGTTTGGTTGAGCCATAGCTTGCATTGGCGAAGTGGCAGGATCTTTCGGAACGGCATCAGTTCCCCAGCCCTCATTGCTGCCTACAGCAGCGGCTTGGCCGCCGGAATTACTGCTCCATTTATCGTAGGAGGAAGATACCGGAAAAGCAGCGCCAGCAGTTGAAGCTGCGCCGAGGTTAACCTTTTCGCCAGGATGGATAAGATCTGGGTTCTTAATGTGCGGGTTGAGTGCCACTAGTTCGCCAAGAGCCATGCCATTTTCTTGGGCAATATTCCACATGGTATCGCCTTTTTTGACCGTGTGAACTGAGCCACTATCCTTGTTCGAAGTATGAGCTGCCGTACTAATATGTACTTTAGTCGTAGGATCGGCAGAGGCGGGTGCAGCTGCACCGCCGCTAGCACCTGCCGGATTAGCGCTTTCGCCACCTACAAAGCTGGCCCCAACTCCCGTGGCTGATATGCTGCCGTCCGCATAATATTGATTTGTTAGACCATTTTTACCAGGACTGGTGGCATACCACTGCCCGGTGTTGGGATTTTGCCATAACTGTGCGTCTGGCGATACACCTTCGGGCAGTGTTATGGCGCTGCCGTCAGGAGCTGTCACAATGGTATGGCCACCCATAATTGAGATGTCGCCAAGTCCAATATTGGCTGATGTAGTAGCTGTGGTAGTCGCAGCAGCCGTGCTGCCGCCATTGGCAATAGGAGCGGTAACGATCGGTGCGTCCATGCGCACCTTGCTGCCATCAGCATAAAAGTGATAGGTAACGCCATCCATGTCCACGCCTGTGAAATAAGCCTGGCCATCACGGCTGTTGCCACTCGTGTTTACGGTGGACTTTTGACTAGTAGGCACCACCCCCTCAGGTATCTTAATGCCATCAATGTCTGTAGGACCGCCTGGTCCTCCACCTGCCTCCATAGCGCGCATGTAGTCCTGGACTGCTGGATTCTGCAGCTGTCGCTGGAGTTCGGGGTTGGCAAAAATAGGGTCAAGAGCTGGCGGAGGGCTTGCAGCGCCAGCGGCTGTGCCCGCAGTAGCCGCACCGCCGACGGCAGCTCCGGCCGCTGCTCCAGCGGCTGCCGCCCCGGAGACTTGGGCTTGAGCTTGCATGTCCCTCAGGTATTGGGCGACCGCCTCATTCTCTTGCGCTTGCTGAAAAACCTCCGCAACCCCTGGCTGTTGCATTGCCTGTCTAACAGCATCCCAGTCTACGTTATCTGCCATTTGTGTGTTCCTTTTTGTTTATAGTTTTCTAATTGCCAGGATAATAGCATAAGCGTCATAAAATATCAAAAATTTATAGTTGCCCGGCTAGCTGCATTTGGTGAGTGTAACTTTCCAAGCCGCCAAATTGCTCAACATCAATCAGCTGACCATCACGCAATACATATACCCGATCCATAAGACTTAACAAGGGTAAACGATGGGTGACCAATAGCACTGTCTTGCCTTGCACTACCGAACCAAGCGAATGGAGCATGTATCGCTCTGACTTCTCATCCAGCGCTGATGTCGGCTCATCCATACAGATAATTGGTGCGTTCTTTAATAGCGCCCGTGCAATAGAAATACGTTGACGCTGACCGCCACTTAAGCTTGAACCGCCCTCTCCGGCGATCGATTGCATTCCCATCGGCAGTTTATCGACAAATTCATTAAGATACGCCGCCTCAGATGCCCAGGCAATTTCTTCCGGTGTTATAGCCCGGCTAATATCGCCGTCCTGCATGTTTTCTGCAATCGAGGTGCCAAACAATTGCGGCGACTGGCTAATCCAGGCAATATTGCGTCGCAAATCTTGTAAGCTCACCGTTTGAATATCGGTGCCATCAATTAAAATTCGTCCGGCATCTGGTTCGATGTACAAATCAAGCAGGCGCAAAAGTGTGCTTTTGCCTGCACCACTAGCACCGATTATGGCCACCTTATGGCCAGGTTCGATAACAAGATTAATCTGATCAAGTACTTTTGTGCCCTGATAAGCGTAAGAAACATTTTGGAATTGAATATGGCCATTTGCTCGAGGCAACGGCTTGTCGTGGCGCAAATATTCGACGCCTTCGTGATCGCTCAGTACCTCGTAGACGCGCCTTACATTCACCATCTTTTGTCGGCGTATAGTAATTTGTGCAGTAATTTCCTGGATCGGCCCGATGAGATAGCCAAGATATGACATGAAAATCAACAATTTACCAAGCGAAAAATCACCGTTGAGTGCTTGAGTGCCGCCAAAATATATCACCAAAGAAGTGCCGATTATCACAATAAAACCATTTGAAAACTGAAACGCCTTACCCCACAGCAAGCCTCTTCTTGAAATGTTGTATGTGTCCATCCACAATGATTTCAGCTTCTGCACCTGGCGTTCTTGCAGTGTGAATGCCTGCACCGCTTCAGTGTTATCGATTGACTCACTAATGACTGATGCAGTTTTACTATTTAGTTTAGTCAAAGCCTGGCCAAGTACGCCCATAATTGGCCCGAACATCCGCACAGACAAAATAAGAAACGGCACAACTAACAACGTGATAATCGTAAGCTGCGCGTTGAGCGCCAACATGATGCCTAGCACGCCAATTATGAGCAGTACGGATCCAATAATTTCCGACGTTGTGTCCAGTACCAAATCAGACAGACTATTCGTGACTTCGTTTTGGCGATAAATATAATCGCCTTTCGGCAGCCGACCCTCATGGTACAGTGGCAGATGCAAAATATGACGGAACGACTCTTCTTTGATGGCGCGATTGAGCCAGTAGCCAATTCTGAGTAACGAGTAATCCTTAAGCACACCAAACACCTGCCCAAATACAAAAATTAACAAGGTCATGAGCGACACAATCAATATAAGCGTCGGTGTGTGAGTGTAAGGCTCTAGCGGGCCTGGTGCTGGTGTAGAGCCAAACGCTGAGTCGGCCAAGATTTTCAACGGCCATGGCTGCAACAAGGCAATACCAGCAGCAATCATATTAAGTACCACCATAAGCACAATGGCCGGTTTTGCCTGGGCATAGTAACGCTTCAGCCAGGCTGCAAATTCAGTAGTGGTTTGCCGCCGACCGTTTTGCAGCATCCAGTTGTCGACTGCTTCTTGCACCATTTGGCGCGGCCAGCCGGCGCGGTTCAGGCTGTAAGTAATAAAATCAACCGGGACGCCTTTTGCCACCCCCTCCTCAATTGCTTTTTGCAGTCTTTGATCTTCCATCGCGATTTACATAAAGCATAACAGAAATAACAGGAAACTTACCGTAAATCATATGTGTCGTGTGGCGTCTATATGTCTGCTAGTGCAAAGAAATAATCACCTCATCGCCGGCCTCTTCGCCTTGAGCTTTTTTGGCCTGGCGGGCAATGGTTGCGACATTCAAGTCATCATTATGCGCTAGCTCCAATATGGAAGGATCGGTCGGTGGCGTGACAGCTTTGGGCGGCGTTGTTTGCGTGGCTTGTAATTTTTGCTGCTCGGCAAGCGGCAACACTGTTGGCATACGTGCCTTTGTCATGGCAGCGTTAGCTTGGGATTTTTGTAGCTGCTCGGCCAGCTGGTCTTCGTTTTCGTTTGCATCAGTAGTTTGCTGCTGAATTTGTGGCGCCGCAGGAGGCGGACTTACGTTATTAATTGGGGTGGTAACGACTTGGCCTTGGAAGGTGGCGTTTCCGACAGGTACCGCACTGGTATCTGGCTGGTTCATAAACCAATAGTCAGGTGCAGGTGATTGGCTTTGCGGTGTTGCTGCAGGGGGCGACGGTTGCTGCATTTGGGCAAGCAAGCGGTCGTGTTGGGCTTGGGCATTTGCAGTAAGCATAGAATCGAACTGTTGGCCCACGGGGCTGCCGTCCGGGTCGAATATATCTGCGTACGGGTCGTTGCCTAATGTGGGAACTTCTTGGGGTATAGTGGCAGGATCAATCAACCGGTCGCTACTTGCGGAAACCGTGGAATACGCTGGCGAAAGATAGCTGGTGCCAGGATACTTTACTGCCCAGCCGCGGCTGTCGATGGTTTCGGCAAGCGCCTTGAGTCGGCTTCGCACTTCTGTTTGCGACAAGCCGTCGGTATATATCTGCTCAATACGCTTTGGTGCGGTAATGGTGACGAGTTCTTTTACACCGCTTTGGTCCCAAATGCGTTTACGGGACTTAAATAAAAAGCTGACTCGCGCTAACGCCCATAATTCAGTTGGTTGTTCGCCGGTCCACGGGAACGCAAAAAAGCCGGCAAGCAATGCAAACGGCAAAATTGGAAATACCAAAAACCACGCGCCCTTGGTGATTACAAAAAAACACAAATATAGGCAAAAAACAGTGATGCCAGCGTACATAAACTGCCGAAGAGTCAATGGCCCTAGCAGCTTGTCTTCGGCTTCAACATCTTGGATTACCTTATACGTTGCCATAGATGATACTAGTATATCACCTCTGGGGAATCATGCTAATGGCTTGAATTTAGTCTTCTTCGTCAGGATCTGTTTCGCTGTAATCTACGGCGGCTGTGAGATATTCTTCCAGTGTTTCGGTACCGGATTTGTATCCCAGGTCGTTTTTAATAAAGCGGCGAATGAGTGATTTATTAGCTGAAGATGTTTGAGCTAAATGAACCAAAGCTTGCTGCAAACCTACGATGTGCTTAACCGCAATAAGTCTGCCGTTCCGGTTTCCATTGCTTAACGTAAACCCTAAAGCTTTTAATGCATTTTGTAAATCTTTGGCGTCTGATTCTAACAAATGATTCAGTCCTAATGCTTCAATTTCTTGTATTGCACTAATATGCTGCTTGACTTCTTCTGGAGATATTCCGGTTTGTTCGGATATAGAAGCAATCTCAGCATCGATGTTTGATTCTTCTGTACTATCTGCGTATGAGGTTAGAGTACTTTCAGGATTGTGAACATTTGCTTCACTTGTTTCTTCCTGAGGTGGTATCGATGCATCAGGTTCTGGCTCTGTGGTTGGTGTTTCGCTATTAATTTCTGGATTGTATTCTGTATTCTGTGGCAAGGCACCTAACTCGACCGTAGGTTGTTCGTTAGTATCCATGCTTTCGTTTCCTCTTAATCTACGAATTGCTTCACGATGCCTCAGGCGCCTTTCTTCCATGCGCTCTGTACGCTCCTCGGCTTTCCGCAGACGACGACTGCGCCAACGTGAAGTAATTGGCATTTCCACCGTAAGATTCAATCGTTCATCAGCGCGCCGTTTGTCACGTCGTGTTTTTCGGTATGACTTGCTACCAAGTTTTGGTGATGTTGATTGGATTTTCAAGCTTGTTTTATGACGATCTGATGCACGTTTTTTACCAGTAAGGAAGCCTATGTTGTTTTCAGCTCGGTCTTTCATTTTCTTAAGAGGGCTTGTGCCGTCAATTCCTGGCCCTTCAAAAACTGCTCGAGTATTGTGAGTTATAGAGGATAAAACTCCTTCTTCTGTCTCTCGGTCGAACGGTATAGATAATACTCTATCGACTGCCGCTTGACGTACGCTTGTACCGAGTGCTTTGGAGTCTGGTCCAAATGTTCTGTGATCGCGAAACGCTTTGTTGTCTGCGTGAATTTTCTTGATAGATTTGCGGTGCATGCGCCAATCAACAAATTTTTCTGCCAAGGTGCGTGGCTTTATGTCTGTCTCTGGCTTGGCTCCTGTTAAGGCTAAGGTTCCTAACGTATCGTAGAGTTCAATTTTATGTTCCATGCGTTCTGCATTCTGACTTGCGTTTTCGCCACGGGTTGCGGCAACAGCAGCCAGCAAACCGTGGTACACGACCTGGGATTCTCGAATTACGGCTTGAGTAGTTGCTTCTACGGCGTTGCGGATGGCTTCATGGGACGACATAATACTTTATATATTAGCATAAGATTGTAAAAATGTCAATTTTGAATAAAAAAACTATGTAGTTGAGAGTCTGTCGGGATCGGGTCGCTCATATGATCGGGCTTGCTTTTGAGCTAATTGTTCGTTTGTCAACTCGCGGTCCCGCACTCGCCAGCCGCGAGCCCTTTCGCCGGCTGTCCATGAAGGATCTGTTGCGTGAACTTTCGGATTGTATTCTTGCCTGAACGTCTCGGTTTGACCTGAATTACGCATCATATAGGTTCTAAGGCCAGTAGATTCCAAGGTACCCATTACCTCAACAATCTTGTCCCTAGTTGCGCCCTTAGCATTTGACTTCATAGCCTCAAGTTCTTTATACAATACAGCGCGTCCTTGTGTTCGTTCGGCTGCAGGCAGGCTATCAACTGCCTCAAGCATAGCATCTATACTCTGAGGTTTAGCATTAGCCAATTCGTAAAGCGACGCTTTATCAGTTCCAGCCTTTGCATCATAACCTGCACCGTTGTTAATGCCTCCGAGATCGTAACGTCCAGCGGTACGCAGACCATACTGGGCTTCATTCATAATTGATGCATAGACACCATCATTATTGCCAGCAATTTTACGCGCAGCAGTACTCAATTGATTGTAACCTTCTTCGCCTTCGTCAAGCTGGAATCCTGTTTTAGCTAGCGTACTAAGGGCTTGAGATTGTACGCCGCGGTTTCGAGCCGTCTGACCCATTTGAGAAGCAAGACTAAGCGCGTGCTGATATTTGTCTGCATTCATTGCTGCTGCAGCCCGTTTTCGATCGCCCGCAGCTGACCTGTCTGTCATATCTTGGCTTTTGGCAATTTCTTTCTTCATTTTTGTCGTTGCAAGTTCACGATCGGCTACAGCCAGTAAGAAAGTATCATCTCCCTGATTATCATTCCAAATTTGATTATCTTTCAAGGTGCCAGCGGCATATGAGGACGACAGGGCTTTCCTTGTGTCTGCAACACCCCTACGACCGCGTAGCATACTCTTTGGGTTTGCTGCTGCACCCATCATGGTGTTTATACCCTTACCGACTGGCGTGCGCTCCGAAAAACGGGAGAAGTTTTTGGTTTTTTGCCAATTCTCTGCACTGCGGCCTTTGCGGAAATTACTGAGCCGGTCAAAGGCACCACGGGATCGATCGTTACCAATGCCGGCCAACGTGCCTATTATGCCGCCTGCCAAACGGAACGCAAATGGTATCAAGAAGTAGGGCAAGTAGTACGCAATAAAAGCGATAATTTGGTTAATAAAGTTGGGATCGGACGATTGTGTATTATATGTAACAACCGAAAATACGCGGCCAATGGCTATCATGCCAGCTATTATTGGAAACACAATCAACATATTAGTAAGGGTGCTATGCCAAAGCCGCCAAGCTTTTTGAGTGTTGGGTAAGACCATCATGGCTATGCCAATTGGTGCAATAATAATCAAAAATATAACGATAAGTTCACGGACAACTAACACCAAAAATGCTATAAGTGCCGCAATCAGTTCTGTAACCCCAAAACTTAGCAGTCCGATTACTCCAAGAGAAATAATACCTGCCCCCAAGAGCGCTGTTCCGACAGCTAAGGCGCCATTTTGCAATTGGGCGGTATGGAAATCAGAGAACGGGGCGTATATTAAAGCACGTACACCATTTCC
>CAZGQU010000027.1:0-3519 GCA_964527845.1 uncultured Candidatus Saccharibacteria bacterium
ATTATACCCTATAGCCCCTTGGTACACAAGTAACTAAACCTTAGGGCTATCAAGTGGAGGTTCTTGGCCTGGGGACTTAGAATTATGATCGATAACCAGGGTATTTGGCTCCTCGGCGGAGGTGGGCGGCGGAGGTGCATTGAATTGCTGTGCCGACGGCGCGTTACCTGATTGATTTTGGCGCTTCGATAACCATTCGTCTAAGAATGACTTTGCATTTCCTGCACCAGCCGGCTTCGACGCTGGTAGCCCGGCTGTTCCCGGCTGTGCATATCCGGGAGGTATCTGTTGGCCAAATGGCGAATTCGTGTTACCTGGCCGGCCAAATGAACTGTTGCGCGCGCGCCCAAAAGCCGGCTCTGGCTGCGGAACAGTTTTTAACCTATCAAAGATTTCTTTTTCAGTCTGAGCTTTTGGTCTGCCAAATTTGGCAGCCGACAACTTTTTCAGCGCAGATGCAAGCATGACATTCTCAGATCCAAGCGGCGGCAAGGTCGCCATACTAAACGGTTGCGTTGGCACCCCGTTCACCAATGTTCGAACTATAGTGTTGTAGTTTGGCACACGGAGCAAGTCATCGCCGTCAAATTGTGGCTGAAAGTAACGTGCCAAAGCGTCCACATCATTTTGTCCAATACGGAACGACACAACGGTACCCATATTGCCGAATACTGCGTCCCTAATTTCTTCAGTAAGCTGTGTCGTAAACTGGTTGGCAACTATCAGGTTTAGGTGATACTTACGGGCTTCGGACATAATAGTTGCAAAGCTATCTGTGGAGAAGTTTTGGAACTCGTCAACATATAAGGCAAAATCCTTACGCTCACTTTCAGGAATATTCGCTCGACTCATAGCTGCAGCCTGGAACCGCATAACAAAAATCATGCCAAGCAATTTTGAATTCAAATCCCCTGTGCGACCCTTACTCAGATTTACAATTAAGATCTTGCCTTCGTCCATAATTTGACGTAAGTCAAATGAACTCTTTGTCTGGCCAATAATATTGCGCATCATTGAGTTATTCAAAAACGCACCGAACTTTGACACAAACCAGGCTGTCACCTCGCCCGCTTCGTTTGAGCGTTGCTGTGCAGGAAATTGCTTCTGCCAAAAATCTAGTACAGGCTGGTCGGTTACGTGTTGTAATTTTTGCTTAAGAAAATCCGGATTGCGAAATAGTTGAGGGATTTCAATGAGTGTACCTCCGTTAGGGTCGGCCATAACTAGCAGTGCAGCGTTACGAAACATATCTTCATAACGCGGCCCCATGATACCTTGCCGTTGTGGATCATACAATTTATAGAGCATATTAATGACTTCTTGGATTAAAAAGTCTTGTTGATCAGTGTTGTTATACTCGAACAAATTAAGTCCCATTGGATAGTCGGTGTCAGCGGGTGAAAAATATATGACATCCTCAGTACGCTCTTTCGGAACCATCGAAAGCAACTTCTCCGCGGTATCACCATGGGGGTCAACAAACGCAAACCCATCCCCACTTAACATATCTTGCAATGCCAAATTTTCCAGAAACGTAGATTTACCGGTACCGGTCTGCCCAACGACATACATATGTCGCTGCCTATCAGTGAGTGATAAATGAATCGGCTTTTTCACTCCTCGAAATACGTTGTATCCCAGCAATAAGCCTTCAGTAGACATATTACGAGGACCATCAACTTGCTTTGACTCTTGCCGTTCAAGCTGAGAAGTTGGCGTACTGCGTTGGTCTGGAAAATGATACAGCGTAGCTAATTCCACGGCATTTAATACATTCTTATTCTTGCTAAGTGGAAAAGACCGCAATAAATAGTCCGCTACAAGGCCTTGGGTATCTGGATTTTGCTCAAATTTGAACCCGTTTTTGCCTGGCGCATCAAATAACGAAAAGCTGGCGGTCACATTACTGAGGATTGCCTGGGCTCTTTGAGAAACATTAGAAGACACTACGATTCTAATGAGTGTTTCATAGCCCGGCGTACGGGTTTTATCATACATTGAGTCAACCACTGATTGATCAAGGCTGGATAACTCTTTGTCAGAAGGCTTATCATCTTTTGACTCTGGTGGCTTCACTAAAGCTACTGATACTTCTTTGGCCCACCAGCCAATTCCCTCCACTAAACCTTTCTTTTTGTCTTTTCCCTTTTTCTTTTTATCAGCCAATGTAGTAACTGTCTTTCGCCACCCTGGATCGGCTGGGCGCAAAAGCATTTGCACTGCCACACCATCTTGTTTTTCCAGGGTAGATAATGCGTTGAGAAGCGCCTGTATGGAATCCCGCTTGATATCCTGGTAGGTAGCTATCGGATACGCAAATGGCTCTTTTAATACCATTTCTCCGCCAACCACACCAGTAAGTTTGCCGACAGGGCTAAAAATATTACGTTCGGGCATTTCTTCAAGCCGAGCACTCGGATAGGCGCTTACTACCGATTGTTTTACGAGATCTACCATTGGAACAGGGACAGCAGCATAAAAATGTACGAAGCCATGTGAACCTATTATCTCGAACGAGAAGTGTCTCTGGCCATATTTTCGAACCGTAGAACCTTTCTGAAGCGTGCTTGCAATGATGTTATATATCATTTGCGCTTTTGAGATATTTTCTTCAGTGACGTCACGTACGTCGCGTCCACCCACTTCTATATCTTCGCTGTATGGCGGCGGGTAAATAATCAAATTGACCATTTTAAGGCCACGTTCTATATTTTTACTTGATCGAGCCCTGCTATACAGCATAAGCACCACCAAAAGCACAAAAGCCACTACTATAGTTATCGTGCAGCACCACCCTAACCATCTGAGTGCTCCGTTGCTTGCTTTAGGTTTTTCCCATAGCGCCTATAGATATATTCGCTTTTTAATTCGTAAAGCTTCTGGCTCAAGCCATATGGATCATGAGCATAACGTTGGATCAACTCCTCGGTCCGCTGCGCCCAAACAGGCTCTATAACATCTGTGTCTTTAGCTTGAACTTGTATTTGTTGCTGGTCAGTATGCTGGGTCACGTGACTGTTGGGTGCGCTAGGCATTTGCTGCCCTTCTAGGGGCGCAGGTAAGCTCATTGATCGTGGTGGAATGCGATTATCGTCCATATTCTTTTATATATTATACCTGAATGAGCCCATAACTTAGTCCTGCGTATCACGACTAAGACGAGAAAAATAAAAATACAATAGAAAGAACAGTATCATCACCAAGAAAACGTCTTTGATAGTTAGCTGCCCAAGTGATTGTAAAAGAAGTAAAATAAACGGCAACCCCGCCACCGAGAAAGCAGTTTTTATTATTTTGCTACGTTGCCACATAAGTATCTCTACCCTCCGTAGGACACTCAGCACCAAGAGACCCAGGGAGACAAACAAGCCATATAGCAGCACAAACACCACCACAAATATAATCGCTGGTATTTTGTCTGGATTCGTAAAGACAAATAACATAACGAGGCCGACACTAAAACATACGCTGGCAACAAGGCTTTTCATAAACATATCTGGTACTTATTGTATGCGCAGA
>CAZGQU010000027.1:3537-8147 GCA_964527845.1 uncultured Candidatus Saccharibacteria bacterium
CTAAGGCAGCAAATCCGCTCTATTTTGTAAAACTATATTAGCGCTTACTGCCTTTAAGGCTTTGACTGACCGCTCTTGCAACCTTTAGGGTTGGCGAAGAGCGCCGTGATTTGGGTTTGATTGTAAGTTTTTGTTTTTGTGCTTACTGTGTTCTATGCTAGCACGGCAATGCATTTTTGTCAATATGTTTATGCTTTTCGTGGCAATAGGCATAAAAGTTATGCACAGCTTTGTGAAATATTAAGCATAATTGGTGTTGACAGTTGAAACCGCACTTTATAAGATAGCTATAGCACTTGAACAAAAAAAGTGCTCAAAAACAAAAACGATCTCGCAACAACGGCTTCTCGCAAGCCGTTGTTCTATTTTTACCCCTGTTATTTTATATGCTATTCGGGCCGCACTCTTTATAGTTTGATTAGCAAAGCCCGGACGAACACGACAAAACTTCTATATTGACTTTGGGGCCAACGATTTGCGAAAGTACACTCATGCTGAAAGTTATTAGTCCATGGGAAAGTGGCTCGAATGGCACATTAATAGAAGTCGAGTGTCATGTCTCTAACGGCCTTCCCGGGATTACGATTGTTGGTTACGCAAACCGGGCAGTTGACGAAGCCAAAGAGCGTATTAGGAGCGCCTTTTCTAGCTCGAAACTCCCATTGCCACGCAAACGCATTGTTATCAATCTCGCTCCAGCTGACCTTCCTAAAGAAAGTACTAGTTTTGACCTTGCAGTAGCTGTTGCTATCCTTGCAGCCAGCAATCAAATACAAACCAGTTCTCTAGAAAACACCGCGTTCATTGGCGAAGTAGGCTTAGATGGTACTATCCGGCCAGTGAGAGGAGTTCTGGGCAAAGTGTTGGCTGGCAAAAAAGCTGGAATTACGCACTTCGTGCTGCCTAAAACAAATATCAAGCAGGCACAGCTGATACCAAATATTACTCTTATTCCGGCTACGCATTTGGTAGAAATATATCAATACTTCAACCAACCAGATAATATCAAAATACCTGTACTCAACACTACATTAACAGACGTAAAAAAACTCTACGACAATAACAGCCTTGAATACGAAGTTTTAATAAGCGACATAATTGGCCAAGGTCGGGCAAAGCGGGCTGTCGAAATAGCAGCTGCTGGTGGACACAATGTTTTCTTAAATGGACCACCCGGTACTGGGAAAAGTATGCTTGCCAAAGCGCTCCCCTCTATTATGCCTCCACTCAGCCACGAAGAAGTAGTTGAAGTTACTCACCTTCATAGCTTGGCCGCCCATAACTACGACCAGATAATGCTCAACCGGCCTTTCCGCTCCCCTCATCACAGCGCTAGTCATGTAGCAATTATAGGTGGTGGCCATAATTTGCGGCCAGGCGAAATCACCTTAAGTCACCGAGGAGTTCTGTTTTTTGATGAATTACCGGAGTTTGGCCGTACTACTATCGAGGCGCTGAGGCAACCCCTAGAAGATAATTTAGTGACCATTGCGAGAGCCAAAGATAGCGTGACTTACCCGGCAGATTTTATATTGGTGACCACCTCTAATCCATGTCCATGCGGTTATTTTGGCACATCTAAACCCTGTCGCTGTCAACCGCATGAAATTCAACGCTATCGTCGAAAATTATCGGGGCCCATATTGGATCGCATTGACCTGTATGTCGAGGTTGAAGGAGTCGATCATGACAAGCTTCTTACTCCGCGACCAGCCGACGCCGACACGCAAACAATGAACATACGAAAGCGTGTTGCCGATGCTAGGGCCAGACAAAAAAAGCGCTACAAAAAATCTTCTAAGCTCAACGCCAATATGAGTAACCGCGACATTACTACGCACGCCCAGGTTTCTGCAGAAGCAAAATCTCTACTCGATCAAGCCGCTTCTAAGTTAGATATTTCAGCCCGTAACTACATGCGGATTATCAAAGTTGCACGCACCATCGCAGACCTTGAGCAATCAACTATAATTGAGCCACCGCACATCAGTGAAGCACTTCAATATCGCAGTCATAATTACCATGCAGCTGAATTGTGATAAATAAGCGTTTTCTGGTTGACCCCTGTTAAGTAATCTGTTAGAATAACTCGGGTATAGATAACTAAAGGAGTGCTTCTATCAGTAATAGAACTCGCTTGAATCACATGATTCAAGCATCGCAGCTTCGGGTCCTCGACCAAGATGGTAATCAGCTCGGCATTTTAACCAAACAAGAGGCGTTACGTGCCGCAGAAGAGCAAGACCTGGATTTGGTTGAAATTTCGCCCAATGCGAATCCGCCTGTAGCTAAAATCGTAGACTGGGGAAAATATAATTACCAGCGCACAAAACAGCAGCAGAAAAACAAGCGCGGGCACAAAACCCTCGATATGAAACAAATGCGTTTCGGGCTGAAGATTAGTGAGCATGACCTCGGTGTAAAACTCAAGAAAGTCACTGACTTTTTGGAGATTGGGCACAAAGTAAAAATAGTTATCTTTTATCGCGGCCGTGCGCTCGCACACAAAGACATCGGATTTAAGTTGGCCGAAAAGGTCATTGCAGATTACGGTGATAGCGTCGTCGTAGAGCAAGCCCCGCAATTATCAGGTAAACAACTAAGTTTTGTACTAAGGAGCAATACTAATGCCAAAGCTAAAAACTCATAGCGGCACCAAAGACCGCGTCAAGCTGAGCAAGAACGGCAAGGCCCGTGTACGTCATTCGCATCGCAGCCACTTTCTGCAAAAGAAAAGCGGTTCACGCAAGCGTACATTTGCTGGCCACCAAACTCTGGACAGCACCAATACTAAAATCGTTAAATTGAATTTAGGAGCCTAAACCCATGCGCGTAAAACGTGGTACGACGTCTCATAAACGTCATCAGAAAATCCGAAAAGCCACCAAGGGCATGACCCGCGGCAACCGATCAAGTATTAAGCGTGGTAAGCAGGCCGTTACTAAGGCATTGCAGTACGCTTATCGTGACCGACGTAATCGTAAGCGAACTTTCCGTCAGCTTTGGAATGCTCGAATTAATGCTGCGGCCCGCGAAAATGGTACAACCTACAGCCGCCTCATTGCAGGCCTTAAAAAAGCCGAAATCAATCTTGATCGCAAGGTGTTGGCCGAATTGGCCGTCAATGAGCCTAAAGCCTTTACCGCCGTAGTAAAAGCAGCCAAAAAGTAGCTTTATTTTAGCCGCATACAAAAAAGCCCTCATAATAAAGAGGGCTTTTTTGTATGCCAGACTGCCTGTAAGCCGGGTTTTGTCGAGGCTGATTATCTATCTAGTCCCGATGTTGCCACCAAGATCAAGCGGTTCTTGCGACGAATCCTTAGCGGGAAACTTCGAGCTTTAGACTCAAAGGATCCATCTCCTTGCAGCAGGCAGGGTTTACCTCTTCCTGGCGTCACCGTCAGGAACTGTGGGCTCTTACCCCACTCGTTTCACCTTTACCCCGCACTTGAAACGGTTTAATCTTTCGATTAACAGCAGCGGTTTGAAGACCTTCACTTAAGAGTTAAGCCTAAGTAAAGCTCGATCGAACTCCTGCGCGTAAGCGCTAACCGTTTCAGGTGCGGGGCAATCAGCCAGCAATCTGGCAGAGGATATTATATCACCATTCTTTAGTTTTGTGTCTCAAGATGCGCGTCTAGCGCTTCATTAACCGCCGCATCCGCTTCCTTATTGAGAGCCCGCGGCACATGAGTAAACTTCACATATTCAAATTTGTGGGTCAGTTCCTTAATTGCCGTATGAATCGGCCACAAATCACGGTTTTTAACCTTAAACTTGCCTATCATCTGATTTACCACCAGCAAACTATCGAGATATACGTGCAGCCTTCTGACGTTGTGCTCAAGCGCAGCCTCCAGACCAAATTTTACCGCTTGGTACTCCGCTTGGTTGTTTGTTGTTACACCTAAGTACACACCCCTTTTCTCAACAATTTTGTCCGACATGTCGTACAACACATAGCCACTTGCAGAGGGGCCTGGATTACCGCGCGAGCCACCATCCGCATACATTTTCGCCTCTGTTATTTTTACTACTTCTGTTGTCAATTTACCATCATTGATTTGAACACTTTTTTTGAAATCTTGTGCACCTTTACCCTGCAAAAAACGCTGAGCGATTGCATCAATAGCTTCAGACAGTTCCCTGTCTTTGTCTGTTATGGCTTTGGCACTGTGCGTATATAACCACACTGACACTTTATTCCATTCGTTCGTCCACTTCGGGTGATGTTGCATTTCCTCTGCTTTTTCTGCCACCTCCTGCATGAAAGCAAAGGACTCCCTAAAGTCCTTGAAGCTGAATTCTTTATATAGGCCTTCTTTTGTTTCTTGCCACATTGTTACTATCTTACCATGGCAGTAGACTTATGCCTTGTTTATGCCCCATAAAGGTAACTTGAACTTAGTTTCCGTTTAATTTCATTCTGCGTATGTGCACCTGCGACTTTACAGATTATACTAAAACAAAATCTGCGTCGCAGAACCAAATCTAAGCACGCCAAAAATGCAAAAAGCCCAGCCAACAGACCGGACTCTTTGCATGGTCGGGGTGACAGGACTTGAACCTGCGACCTCACGGCCCCCCGCCGTACGCGCTAGCCAACTGCG
>CAZGQU010000028.1:0-7012 GCA_964527845.1 uncultured Candidatus Saccharibacteria bacterium
AAGCTTGCCAGACGGAATTAAGGTGGACCAAGTGAGACAGTCCCTACGACGCGTTATACGAACAAAACAAATACAAGGCCTGATGCCGTTTCATTTTACTGAAAAAAACAGAGGCGATAAAATTGTTGAACGATATCTACAGCCGCTTTATTATCCCATTCTTAATAAAGATGATGAAGTGATATACATTATTCAATCTTCTAAGGACGCAACTGATGAAGCACAAGCGGTATCTCGCACGGGCAGTTACAAAAATCAGCTTGTACGTACCTTGTCAGTTGGTTCAATCGGTTTATGGTCCTGGGATATGCAGACCAATATGGTGGCTGGAGATAAAAACTTGGCTCGCATACTATATTGTAACGAAAAAGATTTACGAATAGGCGTACCGATACAAGATACTATAAATGTAGTACATAAAGATGATCAGACAATGGTCCGTCAACTCATTACGGAATTTCGTAGTAATACAAGAGACCGGGTTGACACTGAATTTCGAGTGCGACTAGACGGCCATCCGACACGCTGGGTTATGGTGCGAGCAAAAACTACAAAAGGTAAGAAAGACAAAACTATTCTACCAGGAGTTATTGTCGATATAACCGATCGAAAAAAAGCTGAGTTAGAGCTCAGGAGGCTGATACGACGTGAGCACCAACTCGAGGCTATTACACGCGCGCTTAAACAACAACGAACCGAATTATTTGCGCTTAACCGCACTAAAGATGAATTTATTTCACTGGCTTCACATCAATTGCGGACACCAGCAACCGGTGTAAAGCAATACCTAGGATTAGTGCTGGATGGGTATAGCGGCAAGATAACTAAAGCCCAAGAGCAAATGTTGCGCATAGCATACGAAAGCAACGAGCGGCAGTTAGGGATTGTTAACGATTTACTGCGTGTAGCTCAAGCAGATGCTGGTAAAGTAGTCCTACAGAAAAGCCAGGTTGACTTTGTTGCGTTAATCCAAGAAGTATTGAGTGAAGAGCAAGCAATATTCGAAGAAAAACAGCTCAATATTCATTTTGTGCGACCATCAGATAAAGTAGAAATTCGAGTCGATCGGGATCGTATGCGCATGGTGCTAGAGAATCTTATCAATAATGCATATAAATATACACGGTCTGGTAAATCCATCACTATCACGCTCAAAAACACGAAAGATATCGTACGTGTCACTGTTGCTGATCAAGGTGTCGGTATTCGCAAAAAAGATATTCCTAGATTATTCGAAAAATTCTTGCGAATAGAAAATCCGCTTTCGGCTCAAGCAGGCGGAACCGGATTGGGACTATACTGGGCACAAAAGATTATTGCCTTACATGACGGAGAAATAAGCGTCAGCTCAACGCTCAACAAAGGCTCTACATTTGTGATCACCCTGCCAAAGTAATTTTATAGGTATAACGTGTCACGCTATAATAAAGCCAACACCTATAAATATTTGAACTAACATGAGTCCGAAACAAGTCCACAGTAGTGCTGCGAGTAAATTAAATATCATTGATACTTTCGTGTTGGCTGGCGTGGTGACAATTTTTGGCATCCGCGGTTTTTTAATGCTCACGGGATATCCGCAAATCAGCAATAGCTCGCTGCACATCGCACACGTTTTATTCGGTGGCATATTGCTCACTGTCGCATTTTTGTTGGTATTACTATCTGAGCGACCGAATAAACTGCTTGCTGCGCTGTTGGGTGGGGTAGGTTTTGGATTTTTTATTGATGAAATTGGCAAGTTCGTAACGCAAGATAACAACTATTTTTACGAGCCAGCAATCGCATTGATGTATATCACATTTTTGTTGATCTGGTTTATCTGCCGGCTTTTTATTGTGCGTTCAGAGCGCACGCCATTCTTGTCGCCAGCCGAATGGCCGACAAGACACTATCAGTGTTTGTTAATAGTCTTATGGGTCATTAGCCAGTTAGCGATTGGCGCTATTCTCGCTGTCTGCATATTCTTCTTTGGGCTGGATAGTCTAAGTAAAACAGTCGATGTAGCTCGACTGGGAGTTATTGTCGGCCTTGTGTATATTTGCTGGTTAGCCCTTGGGTTATTCCGGTATTACCGTCGTAAATACCTTGAAGCTGCTCATGAATTTAGAGCCGCCACATTATTCTCGGTCGTAGGGTTATATCCATTCTTTTACTTCGAACATCCCCTGGAGGCAACAGTAGCTATTATTGGGACGCTTGCGATTATCATCGCATTATCGGAAATTTCGTTCGTCGGCCTCATGAAAAAACTGCTCATACGGTAGTTATCCAAGCTGCTATACTAAGTGTAGTAAGTAAGGAGGGGAATACATGTACACACTGCCTGAGCTAGATTATGACTATGATGCATTTGGCAAATACATAAGTAGGGACATTATGGAACTACACCACAGTAAGCATCACCAGACCTATGTCGACAAACTCAACGCTGCATTAGACCAAGCACCTGAGCTGAAAGAAAAATCACTCGAAGACCTTCTGAGAAATCTACAGGACGTGCCCGAAAATGTGCGTATGGCAGTACGAAACCATGGCGGCGGCCATTACAATCACACAAATTTTTGGAAATTTATGACGCCTGGCGGCGGCGGCGAACCGAATGGAGCACTTGCTGAAGCCCTAAAAAAACAATACGGTGATTTCCAAACCTTCGTCGATACATTTACAGAAAAGGCACTCGGCGTATTCGGTAGCGGATGGGCGTGGTTGCAACCTGACCTTTCTATCATTACCACACCAAACCAGGATTCACCGCTCAACCAAAACTTAGCCGAGCCGATACTTGGGCTTGATGTCTGGGAGCATGCATACTATTTGGATTACACCTACAAACGAGCTGATTACTTTGATGCGTTGTGGCATATTGTCAATTGGCACGAAGTATCAAATCGTTTTAGTACCTCAAACTCTTAAGTTGGCTTTGTAAATTAATTCATAGTTGTCGATCTGTTCTATTGCTACCATAAAAATACAAATAGTGGGGAAATAGGAGGATGTATGTACCCAGCGCTACATATGCAAAGCGACGACAGTCAACAAACAATCATTGTACCGAGTGATTTACTTGAACAAGTTGACGAGCAATTAAATCCTGAATTTAGAGATCGGGAAGAGTTCGTTGCCATTGCGCTCAGACATTATCTCGCACATTATGATGCCGACAGTTCAACCAACATGCACCCAAGGACACAAAAACTTTATGAAGACATTGCCTAAAGGTAGCGTCTTCTACGCATACCTATAGCAACAAAAGCGCCCGGTACCAGTGGCGCCCAATAAGACAATAGCCTATACCCAAGGGCGGCTGTGATGGCCTGTTCAGGCGGCAGATTATAGCTGATGAGTATTGCAGCCAGTCCAATTTCAGTACCGCCAATACCTCCCGGAGTGGGCGTTACTGACATAACGGCGATGGTACCCGTAAAGGCAAGGATTGCAGCACGAATATCAAGATGAACGCCAAACGCCAGAAGGGCAAAATAAAACACCAAAAATTGCAGGCTACTATTCGCAATATTCCAGCATAAAGCTACAAAAAGCGTCAAGGGACGCTTTTTAAATGTCAAAAAGTCTGCAAACAATTGTCGAAAGTACGTGCTGACTCGTTTTTTGAGTGCATCTTTTTGTACGGCCAACAAAACGAGTACACATATGACAACGATAACCCACAAAACCGCCATGGCCGAAACATGGGACGTAGATGGCGGAACTTTTATCCCTACGGTTATGTAGAGAAGTGTTAATAGGCTAAGATGTCCTACAAAACCCGTAATATTATTAACTGCCACTATTGCTGATGCCTGGGCAAGCGTATGCTTTTGCCTGTACAGAAAATATACAAACAAACTAATGTTCCCGACGCCCCATGGCAGCAAACGGTTTATGAATAAGCCAGCATATTGGACACCTAGTATCCGGACGATGGGTATTGGCCGAAAGCACAACGCATGGTAGGCCATCGCAGCTGAAACGGGCGCCAGAAACACAAAACTCAGGCTGTACATAAGCCATCTAAGCGATACATTTTGCAGCGCCAGTATGCCGGCCTTTATTTCCTGGAGATTTGCGAGGATAACCAGCACGCTGAGACTAGCGACTAATGCAGTAATAATAAACGCAATACCCCGCGTTCTTTTACGCCGATGAAGTGTGGATCGTGACATACATTATCCGTTTGACATTAAAAGTGCTCACGAATATGAGAAAAGGAGTAATTCCAGTCTGCAGTAGCTTTTTTATGCGGATTAAATATACCCTCGGGGTCAAATATGTGCTTAATTTCTCTAAACAAGCCAACAACTTCACGTCCATATTGCTGCTCTAGCCACGGTCCGCGCACCAGCCCATCGTTGTGCTCGCCTGATAGCGAACCATGGTAACGCAATACTAGATTATTCACCTCTTTCATTACTGGCAAAATTTTGGCGCGATCCTTCGGGTCCTCCAGCTTCATCAGCGGAATAACATGGAAGTTTCCATCACCCATGTGACCAGCTACCGTGGCAAACAGCTTATACTTTTTGATTATTTTTCTAAGCTTTGGCAAAAATTCCACCAAATGTTCAGGCGGCACTACAAAATCGTCAATAAATGGCGCTGTGTGCTTATCGCGAACTTTGCTGCGGAGCAACTGAAAGCTATAGCGACGAATTATCCAAAAACGTTCTGATTGTAGATCGGTCGGTGCTTCCTGAAATCCATTGATTTCATAATCGGTCTTATACTTTTGTAGCTTTATATGAAGATTGCGGATCTTATCCCGCACTTCCTGTTCGTTATCGCCCTTAAACGACACCATGAGCACGAGCTTAGGAAATCCTTTGAGTAATTGCAGTGCATCAGGCAAAAGAGAAACTAACAAAAATATGAATTTACGCGGGCCAAGTATTTTCAAAAAGCTCGGCATAAAACGAATTGCCAGCCACAAAGTTTTGTCATCAAACGATTCAAAACGCGAGGGCTTAGACTCGAGTACCTTAGGAATAATTTCACCAAGCTTTCTTATATCGCGCAAATATATGACCAATACGCCATTGTCCGAACGAGCGTGGATAACCCGAAAAGTTATGTCAGTCACAAAGCCAAGCGTGCCTTGCGCACCCACAATCAATTTAGTGAGATCAAAAATGCCGGTCTCACGATTCCATACATCCCACAAATTATAGCCGGTTGAGTTTTTGCTGACTTTAGGCTTAGCATTTTTGATCTCCTCGTAATTATTATCAATGAGATCAAATAACTTCTTGTACACCTGGCCTTCAAAATCTTTTTGGGCCATTTTCTTATCGAGCTCGGCCTTTGTCAGTGGCTTGACAGTACGCTCAACGCCATCAGAAAACACAAATTGCAGCTCATTCACAAAGTCGATGGTTTTACCAAATTCTATAGATTTTTCACCGCCGGCATTGTTGTTTACCATCCCCCCGACGCTAGCAAGATCACGAGAAGCAGGATAAGTAGGCATAAAAACGGCTTGCTTTTTGGTGGCTTCGTCAAAATCACGATATAGCGCACCTGGCTGAACATTGGCAGTCGACTTAGTAATTTTGCCGATGCGAGTAAGGTGTTTATTAAAGTCAACAATAATGGAGTCATTGATGGCACCACCCGACATATCCGTTCCAGCACTGCGCGCAGTGAGCGATAGCTCTGGCATTTTCGTTTTGTTCGCAGCTGCAAGCATGACGAGTTTTTGTATGTCATCGCTATCTTTTGGGCATACCACTAATTGTGGTCTGACCTCAAACATTGAGGCATCATGACTATAAAAGTCCAGTGTTTCAATGCTATCGTCTACTTCGCCCTTGAAGCCGGCGGCCGCTAGTTTTTGTTTGAAGCCTTCCATATCTTCTTACAGAATATCGTTAGCGTAAGCTTTTTGCAAGGTGTGAGGGTCGGATGGTACAATATATACATATAAGCATAATGGTAATACAGATACGGGGTGGCAGAGGCAGCAATGGCGCGGCGCAAAATAGTAATTGTCGGTGGCGGCTTTGGAGGAGTCAAAGCCGCTCTCGAGCTATCACGCGATGACCGATTCAGGGTAATTCTAGTATCAGATCGACCAAATTTTCAGTATTATCCAACACTTTATCACACTGCAACTGGCGGTCTGACTGCGCAATCGCAAATTCCACTGCAAGCCATTTTTGCTGGACTGCCTACTAAGGTCGTTATCGACAAAGCCGTCGCACTTGATAAGCGTACCCGTACTTTGATGCTCGAAAGCGGTAAGACGCTCGAATACGATGATGTTGTTTTTGGCCTCGGCGTAGTTACAAATTATTTTGGCATTAAGGGACTTAAAGAATTCTCGTTTAGCGTCAAATCAATCGAGGAAATTATGCGCTTTAAAGCTCACGTCCATAATCAATTGCTTCGCGAACAAAAACCCGATATGCATTATGTAATTGTTGGCGGCGGCCCTACCGGTATAGAATTAGCTGGGGCCTTACCGTCGTATTTGTACAGGATTATGAAAAATCACGGCGTGAGAAGGCGCAGCGTCCATGTAGACCTTATTGAAGGTGCGCCACGCCTATTGCCTCGTATGCCAAAACATACTTCCAAAGCGGTACGTAAACGTTTGCGTGCACTTGGCATCACGTTACACCTTGGCAAACCCGTCCAAGGTCAAACTGCCGATACCTTGATGGTTGGCGGCAAACCGATTCGCAGCCACACCGTAGTATGGACAGCGGGCACCGATAATAACCCGTTCTTTACCGCCAATAATTTTGGTTTTGGGCCGCGCGGTAAAGTTGGCGTCAATGTATATCTGCAAGCCGACGACAATGTATATGTTATGGGCGATAATGCTAATACACCATATAGCGGTATGGCGCAGACCGCTCTCGGCGACGGTGCATTTATAGCCGACAACCTAAAGCGCGTTGTCGAGGGCAAAGACTTGCGACCTTACAAGCCGCAAAAACCTATGTACGTCATACCAGTAGGGCATTACTGGGCGGCAGCTAGAGTAGGCAATCTTCAAGTTATGGTGTGG
>CAZGQU010000028.1:7022-8140 GCA_964527845.1 uncultured Candidatus Saccharibacteria bacterium
ATTTGGCGAACAAGAAGATTGTACGGGCTGCCGTGAAGCGATAGCAACCACAAAAATACAAAAAATGCCAATAGTAGGCGCCTAACATCCCTACTGATACAATTTAAATATGGCAGACACACAATTTGAGGAGGCATACGCACAGCTTAACAACGCCCAAAGAACAGCAGTTGATGCTATAGACGGTCCGGTGTTGGTCGTTGCCGGTCCTGGCACAGGCAAAACCCAACTACTGAGTGCGCGAGTGGCGACCATTATGCAGAGAACCGACACGCCGCCGTACAATATCTTATGTCTCACATTCACCGAAAGCGGTGCAAGCAATATGCGTGAACGGCTAAGCCAGTTCATTGGTCAAGCGGCATATGATGTTACGATCAGTACGTATCATGCTTTCGGCAGCAATATATTGCAACGATTTCCGCAATATTTTCTCGAAATGAGATTGCAAAGTCCGGTTGACAAATTAGGGCAAAGACAAATAATTAGCGAAATTGTCGATGCTATGAGCTATACTAATCCACTCAAACAAACCCGACATCATTTGGGCGATCTGACCAGCACAATCAGCGAGGTAAAACGGGCGCTACTTGATAGCGATGATCTCCGCGCCATTGCGACAGAAAATGCAAAATTCATTAAAAACGCCAGCCCTGATGTGCAGCATGTTCTAGAAGGTTTTACCCGCATATCGCCAAAACTCGCCAACACCGTACCGTTCCTTGAAAAGGTACTGAACGTTATCAGAAAATATATTCCTAAAGTTCCTGCGAACCAACAGTTTGGTTCACTTGCTGCCTCAGCAGTCAACGAATTACAAAATGCACTAGATGAAGCGAACGCCAGCAACAAAACCACACCGTTGAAGGATTGGAAAAATAAATGGTTGGCAAAAAATGCTGATAATGAATTTGTTATTGACGGCGAATTGGCAAATAGCCGCATCGCCGCTCTTGCTGATGTGATTGATAAGTACCAAACCGCTCTTCAAAAGCAAGGGTTGTATGATTTCGACGACATGATACTACGTGCCATCGAAGCGCTTGAGCACAATAACGAGCTGAAATATACGATGCAGGAGCAATATCTGTACATATTGCTTGACGAGTTCCAAGACA
>CAZGQU010000029.1:0-3182 GCA_964527845.1 uncultured Candidatus Saccharibacteria bacterium
CAATAGACCCTAATTATGTACCTGATACCACACCTCCACCCAAGCCAATCTTACTTAGCCCTAACAATAACCAGAATGTAAATAACAATAAAATTATCCAGTCGTGGCAAAGCGACGCTAATGACATAGATTACTATCTGTATGAAAGCTATAAAGATCCACAGCGCAATACCCTTGTCTCTCAAGAGAAGGTAAGTACAAATTCACGTACAACCATAAATCATGCTAATGGCGCACTTTGGTGGCGTGTGCAAGCAGTTGATAAGTCGGGAAACAAAAGCCAATGGAGCGACTTATCCAAAATGACTGTCAGTAACATGACTACCAAAAAGTAAATTAAGTGTTACTGCATGCTAGATTCTGCCTAGCTGAGGTTGCAGCTTCCTCTATTATTGTGAGTCAAGCATAAGCGTATTTCGAAAGAGAAGTGATCTTGTTTTGTGGGATAATGAAACCATGAAGGAAATGCAATTCCAGGTTGAGATAAACACTAGTAAAGAAAAAGTTTGGGATACTCTGTGGCAAGACAAAACATTCCGCGAATGGGCAGGTCTTATTGACCCGGGAACATACATGGTTGGCAACCTGAAAGAAGGCAATGAAGTACAATACATATCTTCTGAAAACGGCTACGGCGTAACAAGCCTGGTTGAAAAGCTCACTACAAACGAGTTTTTACTGCTCAGACACAGTGCAGATACCCAAAGTAGCGGAAAGCAAGAGCGTGAAAAAGAATGGACTGGTGGCACGGAAAGCTACGCACTATCAGAGGAAGATGGCATTACGACTTTAACCGTTGCTTTTGATGTTCCGCCAGAACTGGAAGATTATTTCAAGGACAACTATCCTAAAGCCTTAGAGCGAGTTAAAGAACTGGCCGAAAGAGAGAAATAATAGCTTCCACTCGATTTCGAGCTAGGCGCTTCTGTGCAGGATAACTCATTTATAAAATAGCGCTTATGCTACAACGGATAATGAAAATTATCGACCCGTTGCATCCTGACATAAATCCCGACGAAGCTCCGGTACCTACACAAAATCCCGCACCTGTTCCACAAACCGCTCCTATTCCTGCACAAGAGCCGGTTATGCCACAGCCTTCGGTAACACAAGCCGCAACCGAGCAACACTCAACTCCACCTCCAAGCCATCCCATTTATCCGACTCCGTTAAGCTTTGAAGAAAAAAGAACCCAAAGCGAACAGGCGGGAACAGAAGCCGCCAGCTCCCGGGGCGCATCATTAAGCCAATTCTTTATCCCAGTAATAGTGGGGCTTTATGCGCTCTACTCAATTTTTGGACTCATAAAAATCGCTTTTGCGGGTAGCGGTCTTTTATTTATAAATAGTTTTGGATCTGGTTTCGGGGCATATTCAAGAATGATTTGGATGATGCTTATTTTCGGCCTTATCTTGTCAGTAGCGGCACTTATAATTAGCTATAGGATATACCAGGGGAGCAAAGTAGCCTTAGCGCTACTGACGGGCCCGCTTGTAATTTACCTTATGTACGCGACAACTATGACTGCTTATACCGCGCTAATATCATCTTTCAATAGATCAAGTGCCCTCATTGGCTTAAGTGCAAAAATCGTTCTAGCAATCATGCTCATATTAGCCTGGACAAAAGATAAAAAGCACTATACCTAAAAGGAGGATTTACAAATGTACTTTGCGCACGCCGGCCACGAACATGCAGAAGCAGCTTCATCCAATAATAGTCTACCAATAATCTTAGGCGTTGTTGGTGTTTTATTTGTAATTGGAATAGCTATCTATATGCTCACCAAAAAACGCAAACCTCGCGACACCAAGAAATAAACCTCATCTGAATAGCTGCAAGGTACGTTGTCTCTGGGAAACCAAGATAGTTGTATTTAAAAGGACTTCTTCAAGAGTCCTTTTTGTTATGATGAGTTTATGCAAGATAAGCCATTTGTGCAATTAATCACCGGCCCAATGGGCGCTGGCAAAAGTACTGTCTCCAGATCAATGGCCAAACAAATTGGCAACTGCGTCGACATAGACATAGAACACATTAACTACATGCTTCCGAATGGTTTTGACGAGAAGCCCCGAACGGATGGCAGCATTGGTTTTAATGAATGGGCAATGTCCGGAGAAATAATTGGATTTCTCGCCAAACACTTCCTCGACAATGACTACAGCATCAGTATTCACGGCTACGTAAACGTAACACTTCTGCAAAACATCGAAAAACATGTGATTGTCACCAGTAAAATAATTCTCATGCCTTCTTTAGAAACGGTTATCTTACGCGACAGAGAGCGAGGCGAGGACTTGACTATGGGAGAAGCCTGGGTGCGAGAAGTTTATGAGGATTTTGAGAAAAATCGTTTACCAGGATTTATCCGGCTGGACACTTCTAATGAAAGCATCGACGAAACAATAGCCCGCTTGAGACAACAGCTAAACGTTGCGAAGCATGTCCTTTAGGGAAGTAGAGATTGCACAGTAAGAAGTACTGCATTTTTCTAAATAGGCAGTCTTGTCATATTTTTAACTGACAACTAGCCGTTAGATACATATACTTCCGTTTACGATGTGAGGAGGTATACGATGGCAGCTCTGAAGAAAAACTTTAGCACTCCGGATGAGACCATAACTCCCGCCAAAACCAGAGTTGAAATTGTCGAAATTGGCGACAATACAGTCATGCGCGCTCGTTTTGAACCTGGTTGGCGTTGGTCAGAAGACATTAAGCCTGTTGCTGGGACCGACAGCTGTCAGGCTCATCATGTCGGAGTACAGCTTAGCGGACGAATGAAAGCAAAAATGGATGATGGCACAGAAATCGAAGTGGGACCTAATGACGTGGTTGATATACCGCCTGGGCACGACGCGTGGGTTGTAGGCGATGAACCTGTTGTAATGATTGATTTCACTGGCGGCAAAACATACGCCCGATAGAAGCATACAACGCCCTCTAAGCAGCTGTGAGTGCTCATAGCTGCTTAATTTATGTCAGGGCATGGAACACTTGTTGTGACTAATATTACTGCACCTATCAAATGGGTCATTTTACAATGATAGTTGCTGTATAAGAAAGGAGGTTTCTATGGGATTAGGGCAGGCACGACGCGTAGCTCGGCGCACATCCAGGAGGGTCGCAAGACGACAATCATAGGAATTTGAGAGCTTAGAATTAAAGGAGGTCGGCGT
>CAZGQU010000029.1:3192-7901 GCA_964527845.1 uncultured Candidatus Saccharibacteria bacterium
TAATCTCCACGCCGTCCACATGAACCCTGCCGCTGTCCGCATGGTCAACACCGCCGATGATGTTCATCAACGTAGACTTTCCCGATCCGGACGGGCCGAGAATCACCCCGACTTCTCCTTTATCAAGCGTAAGGCTGACCCCTTTTACATGTATTGCTCCTACGATTTTCCATTCTAAACAAAATGATATAATGGTACTATCCCGCACGACTACAAGTCTGTAATTCTCTTTAATGAACAAGCCATTTCTCGATACACAAAACTGAGACATTTGTAACGCCTCTCAATACTCGTAAGCATGGTACTGCCGTGGGATTTTGGTCGCGCACGTTTTAGGCACGACCGCTCAAAGCTAATAAGAAAGGCGTGTAGCCCCGGTTATTTTATGAAATTTAATTACAATTTATATCGACCAAAAAAATTCATTGAAGACGTACGAAAAATAAACAATTCATACTTTAAAGCCAAGGATGTAAACATACCGCCACTCACAAAAATTGGCGATGCGGACAAGCTGCATAGAGAACAGTCTGAAGGGCACATCCCAGCCCTTGCAAAAAAACTTAGGCCAAGTCAACTCACTTCAAGTGCAATACTTTCGCGCCGTTCAGTTGCGGTGCATAATGCAAGTCGCTCCAAAAAAATAGGTGTAAAAGTACTAAAACCTGATTGGCAAAAAATACCACAAACAAAACTATCGATTTCTGCGTCTGCTGTCTCTGCCTTCATGCGCATATTACAAATTTTTACGACGCGAGTGTCTCGTATGCCCATGGGTCCGCTTATTATCGTCTTACTCATAATCACGGGAGGCGCCGGACTTGGAAGCTATCAAATTGTCAGCAGCTCAGACCAACAAGGCCGAGAGCCCTCACCACAGAGAAGCCCCGATACAAAAGATCAAAGACAGACTGCTCCGCCACCTTCAAAGGAGAAACAACCGACAATACCCACTGCAGACACCCCTGCGACTGTCACTACTCCTCCGCTAAATGCAGGGAGCAACGAAGGCGCAAGCGAGAGTCGCCAAAACCACACCAATAACCCCGTAGTACGATCCGCTCCACGCACATCACCTTTACCCAAGAATCAGAGCGAAGCACCTGCCACACCAAACACAAAGACTCCTACTACACCTAGCAATCAACCACCGCAAACTCCTCCTCAACAGCCTGCTGTTAACCCACCAAAAGAGCCAGATGCACCATCGGAGCCACCCACCACCCAGCAACCGTCTGCCCCAACCACAGAAGAAGGCTCGCCCGTAAACCCAGCTCCACCAGACCAATTTACTACGGAAGCACCATTCTTACTGCCTGGTTCGTTTGACAATATTACTACTTACAACAGCTACCCCGAAAACATCAATGAGCGAACTACCCGCACCAGAATATTCTTATACTAAGTTATACCGAGTAGCGCTAGGCATATCAACGTAAGAGTTCTTTTGTTGAAACATGAACAAAGCCACCCAGTTAACGGATGGCTTTGTTCATATATGGGACTTTGTGGATCTAGACAGAAACTAGCTCTGGCTTAGGCTCGGGCGTACGCTCCGGTTCCTCCTGAGGTTGGGAGCGTTGTAGAGCTTGTTGACGCTTTTCTTCTGCTTCAGCGTCGTAATACATTTGGCTTCGACACATACTACACCTCCTTTCTTATTAGTACCCAAATAGTACCAAGCCTGGACTGACGCTACAGTTACATTTCACACACTATTCATAAGCTTGTGCGCTTGCGTTATTTCATACTACACTAGAGGTAATTAAGATATAATAATTAAGGAGCAAGAGCATGCCGGCAATTCGTTTTGAAGCTACATTGTTTAAGGTTCACGACTGGACTCTTCTCAAATTGCCTCAAAATGTAAGTGCAAAACTGCCATCACGAGGCATGGTTTTTGCAGAGGGAAGTCTCGACGGCGTGAACTTTCAGGTGCCGCTCGAACCGGACGGCAAGGGAAGCCACTGGTTTAGAGTGGATGACGACCTGTTTGAAAAGATTGAGGCAAATGCGGGTGACACTGTCAATGTGGAGATGGAGTCCATGAAAGAATGGCCACGGCCAGAAATCCCACAAGACTTAAAACAAGCTCTAACAAAAGTTCCCGAGGCGCAAGCTTTATGGACGAAGATTACACCCAAGGCACAGTGGGAATGGATTCGTTGGACACGCGCAACCAATAGGCAAGAGACTCGCGCAAAACGGCTCGAAGTTGCTTGCTCGAAGTTAAAATCCGGAATGCGCCGGCCATGCTGCTTCAACAGCAGCATGTGCACCGAACCATATGTATCAAAAACAGGCATGCTCCTTGAGCCATCCGAAGTGCTTTGAATATAGCCAAACACTTTGACGAGTTATCCGCATCGTCAATTAATAGAAAAATATCTAACATAAGACTGCGGCAGTGTCGCTATAGGTAATTTGCCAAACGGCAATCTGATTTGTCATACAATACATATCAACTTAAATAAGGAATCACGATGAAAAAAGATTGGAAATGGCTGTTAGTCGGTACTATTATTAGCTGGTCAGTAGGCTGGGTTGGCGCAGACAGAATTTACAAAGGTGAAGTTGGCGTTGGTATTCTGAAGCTTATTACACTCGATGGACTTGGAATACGGTGGTTTGTTGATGCGCTTATTTGGACCTACAAATTAGGTCAAGCAGACTTTAAATAAGATAAACTAGGCTAATAATTAGCTTAGGTCGCGGCGGCGGAAGCTCAGCCAGGCTATACCTGCGCACGCTGCAATAATTGATAGGAAAAATATAATATTTTTCCAGTTATATGTTCCAAGCAAAATCGATTCGGACTTGTAATAATCAAATGGGAAAATTTTGCTAGGCCAGCGCAACCATTCTACGGTGGTCGCGAGCGAACTGATGATGTAACCACCAAAAGCCACCACCATTGCAATGCCAAGACTGGCAACTCGAGCTTTTCCAAGACACGTAATCGCAAACGCAATGGCACCAAAGCTCCATGCCATCAAGAAGCACACGCCGCTTACTGCACAAATACGTAAGAGCGGTATGTCCATATCGACAATCTTTGCCGTTACGACAGTAGTTACTAATACTACGAGCGATACTACTACCAAAATAATTGTGCCAGCTGCGCCCTTAGCCAGTAGCAGCCGGCTGCGGGAAACGGGGCGGGCAAGCAAATGCTCGATAGTGCGATCTTGTTCCTCGCGGGCGATTAGACTGCTGCCAAGCACGATAGCCAATATACCCAGAACAATCGGCAAGGTCAGGTAAAAGACCTGGCTATTAAGGTACCCGACAGGTGAGAAAAAGTCAGTACTACCACCAAATAGCTGCACTGCTGCATCTGGCAATTGATCAAAACTTTTTTGAAGCTCAGCAGCTTGATCGCGAAATACTGGATAAAAAATCATACTGAAAAATATAAGCGCAAACATACCCACCGACCACCAAAGTGTGCTCCAGCGGCGCTGCCACCATGTCCATTTGATTACAGCTTTCATACTGCCGACTCCTTGCTTCCGTAATAACGCATAAACATTTCTTCGATGTCTAATCTGTGCGCATCAATACCCACAACGTCCTCGCGTCCCAACAGGTTAAACAGAGGGGAAAGCGGACCATGCATATGGATTGTCACCTGGTTCTTGTCGTGACTTATAATCCGCACACCCTTTACTTGCTTTAAGGCAGCAAGCGGCGCCTTGCCCTTAAAAGCAATATCAAATGTTTGGGCTGCTTCGCTCGCCATCTCGTCAATATTCCGTTCGCCAATAAGTTTACCTTCGCGAATGATACCAACGCGGTCACACACTTTTTGCACTTCGCTTAAAATGTGGCTGCTCATAAATATTGCCGCACCGCGCTGCTTGCTTTCTTTAATCAGTTCGTAAAACACTTCTTGCATGAGAGGGTCAAGTCCACTCGAAGGTTCATCCAAGATAATTACCTGCGGCTGGTGCATAAACGCCTGGATTATACCGATTTTTTGTCGATTGCCACGCGACAGTTCTCCAAGCTTTTTATTGAGATCAGCATGCATCCGCTTAGCAAGCTCGGCTATATAGCTCTTTTTTATTGCCGGCTGCAGGTCGTGCATATAATCTAAGAACTGTTGACCGGTCATTCTTGGATACACTGCACTATCGCCGGATAAATACCCGACTGACTTTTTGATAACAACGCTATCTTTGACACTATCGTGTCCCAGAATTTCAACATGGCCGTCCGAGGGTTGAATAAAGTTCATGAGTATCCGAATAGCTGTCGACTTACCAGCGCCATTTGGACCCAAAAAACCATACACTTCACCCGGCTGCACAGCAAGCGACACATCATCCAACGCCTTAATATCGGCCCCTGTATAGCGCTTTGTCAAATTGCTTATTGCGATACTAGGCATGATTGAAGATTTCATTTTATTGGCTCAGTCTTATTAAAACTTATGACTACTTATTATTAATAAGACGTGCTTGATTTGCAAATGAGTGAGTCGTAAATCGTCTATCACTTCGGTTACGCGGCTTCAATTTCGTATCGAACCATCGTTAAAAATTGTCGCGGAGATAATTTTGCTTTCAAAACACTAGCGTACGCCCCCAATTGGAGAGCCTTGCCAAGCTCAATCCCTGATGAAAGGTTGCTCATAATAATGACTTTTGTCTTGTGGTGCTTCTCGGGATGGAATCGTTGCAAGAATTCAATGCCGGTCATGATTG
>CAZGQU010000030.1:0-338 GCA_964527845.1 uncultured Candidatus Saccharibacteria bacterium
ATACTACACCGAGTAGCACTGCGCAAATAGTTGTAGTAGACGCAAACCAGTATTTTGAAAATGTTGAAGTTAGAGCATATATCGCTAACCAGTACGAAGATGGTGGTAAATGTACTGTGACATTCACAAAAGGCAGTGAAACTATTCAACAGTCCAGCAATGCATTTAAAGACGCTACTACGACACAGTGTGAAACTATAGAGATTCCCAGAACAAAATTCTCTTCATCAGGCGATTGGCAGTTAGTAGTAAAATACTCTTCTCCTCATTCATCAGGGTCAACTGCTCCTCAGACAGTATCATTAAAATGACATAGACTATGAATGTGAACACAAAAA
>CAZGQU010000030.1:348-7677 GCA_964527845.1 uncultured Candidatus Saccharibacteria bacterium
ATATCAGTCTCTGCATTATCAACTAATAGCTTCCAAGCTGGCAGAATTATTGATGATGACATATTCTTTAATTCTGCCACCATGAATGCCTCACAAATTCAAGCGTTTTTAAATGCAAAGGTGCCTACGTGTGACACAAACGGCACAAAGATGTACAGCCCTAGTCAAACGCGAGCACAATATGGAACAGCCAATGGCTATCCACCACCGTACACATGCTTAAAAGAATACATACAAGACACTCCTACCCGAGCTGCTGAATCTGGCCTTTGCACTCAATATAATGGCGGTATTAAATCTGCTTCGGAGATTATATACGAAGTTGGTAAGGCTTGTGGCATCAATCCACAAGTGCTTATTGTGTTGCTACAAAAAGAACAAAGCCTAGTAACCGATGATTGGCCTTGGGGAAACCAGTACGCAAAAGCTACGGGGTTTGGCTGCCCTGATGTGGGCGGATGTGATCCTGCATATGGTGGTTTTTTCTACCAAGTATTCTCGGCTGCACGTCAGTTTAAAAAATATGCCCGTGACGCTAATAATTATGGTTATCGAGCATACCGTAATAACAAAATATATTATAATCCCGGACCTTGTGTGCAATATGACTCTGGCGGTACCTGCATCAAGCGAGACCCTGATGCCTGCGGAAGCTCAATCGTGTATATACAAAACCAAGCTACTGCTGGACTTTATGTATACACACCTTATCAACCAAATGCAGCTACATTGGCAGCGCCCGAAGGAGTAGAAGTAAATTGTGGCGCTTACGGAAATTTAAATTTTTGGCGTACATTTAGTAACTGGTTTGGGTCCACGATTATTGGCCAGAAACTATCGGTTGTATATAAAGCCCAAAATGGTACAGAGTTGTACGCAGTATGGGACGGGGTCAAATACTACATACCTACATGGGACATGATGATAGCATGGGGCTTTCACAACCAGCCGGTTAACGTGGTTAGTGACCAGACAATTGCCGATCTGACGACCGGACCCTACCTGTCAAACATCGCAAAGATGTCGGACGACCCGAACAGCCCGCTCTTCCTGTTTGACGACAGCAAACGTTACCCTATCCCCGGTAATGCCTGCGCGTACGGCCTGGACGGAACGCCCAATCCGTCAACGTCCTGGGGTCTTGATTGTTTTAACTCGGCTGTGTCGAAAAGTTATCCAAAAGCCTTTATTGAAAACAGTACTGCACAGGACATTACTCTGCCGGACATGATTGCTTTCCACGATGCGGTCTGGAAGCTTGATGGCGGCAAAAAACGACGAATTGTTGATTCGTTCGTGCTTGATGTGCTGGGCGGATGGGGCAAAGTCCGCTGGATGAAAGACTCCAACGCCGCACAGCCCCTAGGCAAGGTATTGATGCGTAATGGTTGGACTGTACGCTTCACCGGCTCTCCGCAGGTGTACCTATTTGATAATGACGCGCTTAATCCGATCAATAGTCCCGACAACCTAATCGCCTGGGGACTCCATAATAAAATCAATGATGTACCCTCAGAATATAACGACGTCGATCCCCTGCCGGTGGACACTGACAATGTGGTGAGGCGCATGGCCAAAGACAGATCTGGTAATTTCTATCTGGTCGAGGATGGCTACAAAATGCCACTCGGGGGCGACACCGCACAATGGCCAACCGATACGTATACCTACGCACCAGAAACATTGAACACCTTGCCAACCATACCGCTCAGTTCCATTTACTTATCCAATGCTTCTGGGCAGATATTTACCGTCTATGACCATAAACGTTACGCCTTCCCTACCATGGATGACTTTTTTCAGCTTGGCGCCAATCCTGCTCTCATACGTAGGCTTGATGGTGCCATAGAAAATCTCGCCGGTTTAAGTTATGGCGGCATGCACCTAGCCAGCGGACGTCTTTATAAGGTTGACAATAACCCTCACCAAATTTACATGGTCAAAGGTTCGACCAGCCTGTATGTCAACGCTATTAATTACCCAGGATTGCCGTACGATAAATTAATCATTGTCGATCCGATAACCGCCGCCCGCTATCCTGTGTCGGATACATATCAGCCTTGAGTTTTCTCTCTTGTATCCGTTATAGTAAAGCGAGATGAAAATTTAGTGGAGGAGTATGCGTGGCAAAGACAAAGCTATTTAAGTATGATGGTTATTCAATTCCTGAAGACTTAGTTATATTAACCGGGGGCGGTACAGATGACTGGGACACCATTTCAAAGTACCACGTTGAAATGTATCGAAAATATACGCCACTCAACGAAGATGACTTTGTGTTGGAGGTTGGCTCGGGAGTTGGCCGGGACGCCATACAACTGACAAAAATCCTATCCCAGCAAGGGCGCTACGTGGGCTTTGACATCATCAAGCCAAGCATTGAATGGTCGAAGCAGAATATCACTAAAAAACACAAAAACTTCACCTTCCACTACTACGATATCGAAAGTCAGATTCATAACAGCGAGGGTAAACTTTCTACCCGTGACATCAAATTACCTGCTAAAGACGGCACCGTTGACCGTATTTTCCTACACTCCGTTTTCACGCATATGTTCGAAAAAGACATCGTGCATTACCTAAAGGAGTTTAACCGGGTGCTGAAACCGGACGGCTTGGTACTGGCCTCGTTCTTTGTCTTCGACCAAGAAGCGCGTAACTCACTACGCAAAGGTCGCACTATTGCGCACCGCCACGCACCACTCTCTTTCAGCCACAAACTCACCGAGGGTTGTTACATCAACGACAAGGATTATCCGGAAGGTGCTGTAGCTTACACTCCAGCAAAGCTTAAAAGCATGTTGCGGCGCGCAAGCCTTGGTATTCATGGCAATCACGTGCATCGCGGTGCCTGGTCGGGCCTGAGGGGCGCCAACGGTCAGGACATCATTATTCTGGAGAAGGTTTCTCGGACACAAGCCCTGCTGCAAGCTTCGCAGCCATTGAAATTTACAGAACGTTAATCTGCGCTTTTTGAAATATCATTCCAGATCAGATTTGTTTGCGAATGCCAGTCGGTGCTGACTGTTTTGTAGCCGCCCTCCTGGATTTTTCGACGCAATTCCTCGTCCTCGACCAGCCAGCCGATTTTCTCCGCCATGGCAGCCGGCGACGGTTCGGCCACCAGACAGTTAACACCATCCTTAAGAAACCACAGATTGTCTTCATTGTTGTTCGTCACTGTGGCCATGCCGGTGGCCATAAATTCGAATGGTTGATAAGAAGGATGTTTGGACAACATGTAAACAAAACCGATGTCGCAGGAACGGTATAAATCGCCGACTTCGCCGAGACTTTTGATAAGTCCCATGTTCTTTATTAAGCCTTTGAGGTCATATTTGCCTTCTTTCCAGTTTGAGCCCGCCGTAACGATCTCAATTTTATTGCCGTATTTTTCGATTAGGTCCTTGATGATCATAATACCCAAGCTAAACGCGTTGCGCGGATTGTTCGGCCGAGCATAGAAAAATATGCGTACTTTTTTATGGTCTTTGCTTTTGGTAGGATAGTAGACTTTTGGATCGACCGCCGGCGTAAAACTGACGCCTTCGAGACCATGCCGCTGATTAACGGCCTGTAGTAGGCCTGGCGTGTTGACAATGCCCCGGAAACCGAAGCGATATGTCGATTCAGCCAACGCGTAGACAGAGCCGCCTTCGTAAAACAGTGGCTCGTAATCCTGTATAAAATAGTATTTTCGCTTGGTCTGATTGAACTGTAGTAGGAAGTAGGCCGACGCCCAAAATGTGCAGATCGCGATATCGCTCGGTGGCAACTGCTTAATATCGTCGGTTTTAGGGTTAAAGGCGACAAGCTCGACATCTGCCAGTGCCGGAAAAGCGCGGGTGATTTCTGCTTTTGTAGCCTCCTGATCGAGTTCCGGCTTGTCGTAAATCACCACTCTGTTCGACACGCCGTTCATTGAAAATTCATTAATGAATCGGAAGATAGTGTAGATTCCGCCAAAGTTAAGGTGATCAAAATATGGCACGAACCATGTCGCACTTTTTATATCTTTGGGCTTCGCCTGCTTTTGCACAGCCTTGCTTGCCTCAAGATCCTCGGCTGTAATATTGAAAATGGGATTGGATAGGTATAGAAAATCGTCTGAGTACTGACCAATATTGGCACGTAATGGTTTCGGCAAGTAGGGGCTGTACTTCACATGCGTCCGACTAATCGCCCACGGTACGAAACGTATGAATTTTTTTGTAAATGTAACCGGTCCTTCGTTTTTGATGGACCACACCGCCTTATTAATGCGCTGTCTGTTTATCATATGGCACTCCTTAATGCAATCTGTTCGTTCATAAGATCCAGGTTGGGATTGAAATACGGATCACCGCTGTCGAGGTATTTACCATAGTACACCAGTGAGCGGTTATAGTCGCCTTGCGGCACGCTCTTGGTGTAAGGCCCGACTGACACGTTCTCATAATGGATGATTTCAGCGAAAGGCCAGTAGACGTTTCGATAGCCACGCTCGTGAAGCGATATACCCAGCGCCACGTCGTTGCCGCCAATCATGAGCTGCTCATCAAAACCGCCGGCCTCATCAAATTTTGCGGCTTTGACAACCAAGCACGCGCCGGTGACGGACAGATAGTTCCGCGGCCAACATGGCAATCCGAAGTCTGTCCACTGCTCAGGCTGCAGCAGCCTAAATATATGACCGGCCATACCTCCCATACCGAGCACTACACCAGCGTGCTGGATGCGTCGGTCTGGATAGCGAAGTAATGGTCCGACCACCCCAATATCGGGCTGAGCTGCTAACCCAACCAGCTCCTCAATCCAGTCAGCAGTTATAACCTCTGTGTCATTATTGAGGAAAACAAGGTACTCACCGGTTGCCTTGCTGCGGCCAAAATTATTAACTACTGAGTAATTGAACGGGTGATTCCATTCATATATTTTGCAGCGCTTATCTTTTTTAAGCTTTTCGAGGTACTTATGGGTAGCTGTTTCCTCGCTATTGTTTGAAACGAGGATGATCTCGTAGTTGTTGTATGTGGAATGAAAGATGCTCGGCAGACACTTTTTAAGATATTCAATCTTATCTTTGAACGGTATGATGATCGAAATTTTCGGTTTTTTTTCTGGCAAGGCGTAGCGCAACCGATAATTTGTTGGCCGTTCCGGTATTTCAACGACTTCGGCTTTGATCTTGCGCCGCTTAATTGCATCCTTCAGTGCTCGTTGCCCGGCCGTGTCGGCGTAGCTCTTTTCACCCACGTTCTTAGCCGTGGAACCGTCAGCCAGGCGCCAGTGATACAACATTTTTGGAATGTGAACAATCCTATCTGTTTTTTCAGTAAAGCGCAGCAAAAAATCATAATCCTGAGCACCGTCGAAGCCGGAGCGCAACCCGCCGATCGTATCGACAAGCTTTTTTCTGGCCACCACAAAATGTGTAATGTAATTGACGCCAAGCAGCAGTTCGGGTGACCAATCGGGTTTGAAAAAAGGCAGCAAACGCTGCTTTCCGTCATCACTTAATTTGTCCTCATCGCTGTAAATTAAATCTGTCTTTGGTTTTTCATTCAATACCGCAATGACTTCACTCAGAGCATGCGACGACAGCATGTCGTCGTGGTCCATGAAGGCGATGAACTCACCTCTCGCGGCTTTAAGTCCGATATTAGTGTTACCAACAATGCCAAGATTTTCCCCGGCTGCAATATAGCGTATGCGCGTGTCGGCTACCGCCTGACTTTTGAGGTAGTCACTCGCGACTTCATCAGTTGAACCATCTACTAGGCAGAGCTCCCAATTCTCATACAACTGACTTCTGACCGAATCAATTAGGGGATCAACGTACTTCTGCGGCGTGTTATAACATGGCACAATAATACTAATGAGGGGGCGCAATTTTGTCCGCCTTATAACCTCCGACCCACTAAAAAGCCCTGGCTCAACCTGATCTATCCAAGCGGCGTACGACAGCACGCCGCTAGCCAGTGTCCTTTGGCGCAACCTCCACATTAAACGCTTAAGAGCTCTGTGGCGTTTCGTGTTGGCCGGCGCAATTTTACTGAGTGCTTTATGTCGAATGCTCATACGATATTATTTGCTTTGGCCCTTATTCCGGACGGCTTTTACTTTATTCTGTACCCGCTGCACGACTGAGCGCCTTATGCCATCGAGTTCGGCCTGCAATTTGGCAAGTTGCTTCTGGAGTGCTGCGTGGTGTTTGTCCTTCTCTGCCACCATGTCTTCGTAGTGTTTAATCGTCTTCTTAATGTAGGCATCTATTTCTTTGTTATGTTCTAACATAGCACGATCACTCCAATGCTCGGAAATAGCCGCCAACGGCTCAACCTCCTCAGTAATTTCTCGGTTTGCAAGCAGCATGTAGAAATATATGGCCTTCTCAGTCGAAACCGGCGCCGCATTAATTGTCCTCAATTTCAGTGTCCGCTCAGTTTGGAGCTGCTGCCCTTCGAGCAGCGCATTGTACAGCCATGTCACCTGGAAGTACTCCTTGGATTGCGTGAAGTACAGATCGACCAGTTTCTGAAGCTCCTCATGCTCAAATTCATGGATATGAAAATGCGCCCCTTCTGGAAACTCTTTGTCGTTGGGCGTTGACAACACAAACAGACCGTCAGCCTTGAGGACGCGTTTCACTTCTTTGACAAAATGCCCATAATCTTCAATGTGCTCAATGGTTTCAAAGCTTACGACAATATCAACAGCATTATCAGGCAGAGGAATATCTCTGCCGTCACCTTTAAGGAATTCAATTTTTGAATTTGTATAATTCTTCTGAGCATATTTGACAGCGTCCTGGTCAACATCCACCCCGAAAACCTTGTCGGCGTAATTACTGATGGCATTAGTACCATAGCCGGAGCCGGAAGCGATATCGAGCACTGTTTTGCCCCTGACAATATTCTCTAGTGCCTGGTAGCGCACCAGGTGTTCGCCATAAACCAACTTACCCTTGTGGTATGCTGGGACCATCCTCTCTCCTGTATCCTCACTAGACTTATCTGTTCCCTGTTTTACCATTGAAGAACCTCCTTATTCGTCAGCATGCTCTATTTCGATGCGGTGTGGAACGTTGACCTGGCCTGCTGTTTTGTGCCTTTTGCGAACTTTGAACTTCAGCGCATCGTCCTGCCAGTCATAGATTGTCGAACCGCGCTGGTCGGCCACTGCAGGAGAGACAGAAAATATTCCTGTGTTGAAAATATTCGGGACTTGCCATTCAACGGTAATTCTTTCTCCCGTCTTTATGTCCCGGGTTTCCAGCATTGACCACATAGTGTTTGATTGGAAAATCCGTTCGCCAACCCCATCGAATATTGTAACCCCGTACACCGG
>CAZGQU010000031.1:0-7078 GCA_964527845.1 uncultured Candidatus Saccharibacteria bacterium
GCTTTCGCCGCCGCCTTCCTGCTTCCCGAAGCGGGCCTCGAAGAGGAACTGCGCAAGCTAGAAGCTACTCGGCCGGGCGAATTTGGTTTGATGGTCATCGACTTGGATGGCATGAAAGAAATAAATGACACCCAGGGCCATGAAGTTGGCAACGAGATACTCAAAAATACTGCCGACGTTATTAGGCGTACGATTCGCCGCAATCGGCCAGGCGACCAAAATGACATATTAGCCAAAGAGAACATTAGCGACCCTTCCGAGGGAGTCCGCGACGGTGGCGACGAGTTTAAGATTTTGCTCATAGGAGTTACCAATGACAGCGAGCTCGCGGCAGTCACTAGCCGTTTGCGCGATAATTTTGTCGCTGCTAACATAAATGCATCTGTAGGCGGCAAAGTTCATGAAAAGGGCGAGACGATAGATGCCCTGAAAAAAGCTGCTGATAAACGCATGTATGTCGATAAACATCTACGACGCTTGGAGGCTCATACCGAAGAACAACACGAGGTTGCCCGCCAAATCGGTCAGATGCTCGTCGAGAACGGCATGAACGCACGAAGCCTGGCAGGTCTCTTAGATGCTCTTAAGTATCGCGACGAATCAGCTTAAAATATACCGCGCTTTTTAGGCTTGGTATTGAACTGCTCGAGCAGTTCTTTTTGCTGTTTTGTGAGCTTAGTCGGGGTATCTACTATAATTGTCACGATGTGTGCACCCCGCGTGGTACCGCGCAAGTGCGGCACCCCATGACTACTTAACTTAAAATCGCTGCCGCTTTGCGTGCCAGCCGGCACTTTCATGCGGACTGGTCCGTCAACGGTTTCGACATCAATTTCCGTACCCAACGCTGCCTCCACCATATCGATATGCTCTTCACTTAAGATCAAATCGCCTTCGCGCGTGAACTTTTTATGTGGTTTAACACGAACATTGATATATAAGTCGCCTTTCGGACCATTGGCAATCGCTTCGCCATGTTCGCGCAAGCGGATTGTTGCGCCATCGTCTACGCCTGCAGGAATCTTCAAGTCGATCTTTTGGCTTTTACGCTGCGTGCCTTTGCCGTGACATACGCTGCACACTTTTTCGGGAATTTTGCCTGAGCCGTGGCATTTTGGACAAACGCTGGCTTGTTGAATGTTGCCGAATATCGTTCGGGTTACGTTAACAACCTGGCCAGAACCGTTACAATTATCACATGTTTTTAGCTCGTATCCCGGCTCGACGGTTGTGCCTTTGCAGTGCTCGCAAGTATCCTCTAGGTTGAGGTTTAGTTTTACTTCAGTGCCAAATATTGCCTGTTCGAATGTAATTTCCACTCGAGTTTCCACGTCGTTACCACGTGCCTTACGACTCTGACGCCGACCGCCTCCGCCGCCAAAAAAGCTCTCAAATATATCTCCGAATCCAAGATCACCGAAATCAAAGTTAATATTCTGGCCTTGGCCGCCAAAACCACCAAATGGACCGCCGGCAGCGGCACCATTACCGCCAACGCCTGCGTGACCAAACTGATCATACCGTTGACGTTTTGATGGATCCTTTAGGATTTCGTACGCTTCGTTGATTTCCTTGAACTTAGTTTCGTCGCCCCCGCGATCCGGGTGATGCTCAACAGCCGCCCTGCGAAACGCTTTTTTAATCTCGTCCGCTGATGCATCCTTTTTAATCCCTAAAACTTCGTAATAATCTCGTTTTGCCATCATTTTATTGTATCAATAATCGTTTGTGATACTCCGACGAGCCTGAATGATATTCTCTTTGGCTATTGCTATAGCCTGTTCAACTTGAGCCTGACTAACGCCATACTCTTCACGAACCTCTTCACATGTCTCCTTATATTCAAGTATATCTGTTGGCAGTGTATATGGAGCAGTCAAATCAATCTCACCATCAAGTATATCTGCAGCCAAAAAGCGAATAAGCGGATCGTCTGCTAGAAATCCTGTGACTATGTTGTCAAACTGTGGGTCGTATGCTTCCATCGACAAAACTAATCTTTCTGCTTGTCGTCGACGACTTCACCTTCGATTGGACCTTCTTTATCGTCTTTCTTGGTCTCGCTACTCTCGTCTTCAGCTGGCTTTGCGTCGGCCTGGGCTTGCTCGTACAGCTTAGCGCCGATTGGCATTATTTTATCGTTCAGCTCTTTCGCAGCTGATTCTAGTGCGTCTTTGTCTGATTTTTCGTCAGATACAACCTTTTTGGCTGTCTCTAGCGCCTCGTTGACTGCTTTTTTGTCGTCATCAGATAGTTTATCGGCATTATCGTTCTTGAGCTTCTCTGCCTGATAGACTGCGCTGTCGAGTTGATTACGGGCTTCGACAGCTTCGCGCTTTTTCTTGTCTTCTTCGGCATGGGCTTCAGCGTCTTTGGCCATTTTTTCAACCTCGGCCTTGTCTAGGTTTCCTGAACCACTGATCGTAATACTCTGCTCCTTGCCGGTGCCTTTATCTTTAGCAGTTACATTCAAAATACCATTAGCATCAATATTAAACGTCACTTCAATTTGTGGAATACCGCGCGGTGCTGGTGGAATACCATCAAGCTTAAAACTCCCTAAACTCTTGTTGCCATCAATCATTTCACGCTCACCTTGGGCGACGTGAATTTCTACTTGTGGCTGGTTATCAGCAGCAGTGCTGAACACTTCACTTTTGCTGGTTGGAATCGTCGTGTTGCGGTCAATCAGCTTAGTCATAACACCACCCATAGTTTCAATACCAAGACTCAGTGGAGTTACGTCTAGCAACAATACGTCCTTAACGTCGCCTTGCAGCACACCACCCTGAATTGCCGCACCGATTGCTACGACTTCATCCGGGTTTACACCCTTCATAGGTTCTTTGCCAAAGATTTGCTTAACCTTCTCCTGAACAGCCGGCATACGTGTCATGCCGCCCACAAGTACAACGGCATCGATGTCACTGGCACTCAAATTGGCATCTTTAAGCGCTTTCTCGCACGGTGCGGCAGTTTTATCAACAAGCTCCGCGACCAAACTTTCTAGTTTGGCACGAGTTAATTTATGCTCGAAGTGCTTTGGCCCTTCAGCGTCAGCGGTCAAGAATGGTAAATTAACGTCAACTTCTTGAGCTGTTGATAACTCAATCTTGGCTTTTTCAGCTTCGTCGCGCAGACGCTGCATCGCCGCATTATCTTTAGTAATGTCAATGCCGTGTTCTTTCTTGAACTCATCGGCAAAGTAATTTACGAGGACACGATCAAAATCGGCACCACCAAGGTGTGTATCACCATTAGTAGCTTTCACTTCAAATACACCTTCGCCAAGCTCCAAAATAGAAACATCAAACGTACCGCCACCAAGGTCATAGACGGCTATCTTCTCATCGGCCTTTTCTTTATCCAGGCCGTATGCCAATGCTGCAGCGGTTGGCTCGTTAATAATACGTTTTACTTCGAGCCCAGCAATTTTACCAGCGTCTTTCGTCGCATGGCGCTGAGAATCATCAAAATATGCCGGTACAGTAATGACTGCTTCGGTTACTTTGTCACCTAGGAAGCTTTCTGCATCGGTTTTGAGCTTCGCTAAGATCATAGCGCTGATTTCTTCCGGGCTGTACTCTTTATCAGCCATCTTAACTTTTACGCCATTGTCGCTTTTGACAATTTCATAACCCATCAGTTTTAGATCGCGCTGAACTTCTTTGTCATTGAAGTTGCGGCCAATCAGACGCTTTACTTCATAAATCGTGTTTTTAGGATTGGTAACTTGCTGACGGCGGGCAACTTGGCCAACCAAACGTTCGCCGTTTTTATTAACAGCTACCACCGAAGGAGTTGTGCGGTTACCTTCTGAGTTTGCAATAATTTCTGGCTTGCCAGACTGCATGACAGCCATTGCAGAGTTAGTAGTACCGAGGTCAATTCCGATGATTTTACCCATAGTAGAAATTCCTTTCCGTTAGCAGATAGATTATTAGAGTGCTAAATACAAGTATAGCATAGAAAATTAGCACTCCCATGTCAAGAGTGCTAATATATTTTTCTATTTTAAGAAGCCTTTGGGGGATCAGGCTCAATTAAGGCATTGAAGCGAGTCATAGCTATATCGCGCTCTTCGTCGGATAAAAGCGCGAGACTTGCTTCTTGTTCAGCTTTTAGCTCTGCTCTTCCCTCGTCTGTTAGTCCAGTGAACTCAGCCATTTGCTCTTGGTCGTACCGGTCAAATAAAGCCTGCACTGCATCTTCTATCAACTCTTCACTGCTCAAGCCCTCGTGTACACGTGTCCTGATTTCAGAATCAGTCATAGTCTCAGGTGCATGGCGCACAACTGACTGAGGAAAGGATATTGTAGGCGTAATACGCAGCGCCACCTGAGCAGGTGATAATTGAGGCAAACTCGGACGTTGTCCGCGGCGAGCAAATTCTGCCGTAAGGTCAATAACGTTGCCTTGCTTTTCCATGTTAACCCATTAACCTGTCTTTACACGGACCATGGCATGGCGAATAACCTGGTCACCAATTTTATAACCAGACTGCAGCTCCTCGCTAACAACTTCCTTATTCCCGTCGCCCTCTTCCATACTCACTGCATCGTGCAGTTCAGGATCAAATACTTCACCAATAGTCTTAATACGCTCAACACCTATATCGCCGAGAGTCTTTTCGAACTGCTTCACGACACCTTGTACGCCTTTTACGTAGTCGTTATCTTCTAAATCTTTTGGCACATGCTTCAGTGCACGCTCTAAATTATCAATTGCCGGCAGTAGATCACTTACAACAGTGACTTTTGTCATATTTTTAAGACGCGCTAATTGCTCATCGTGGCGGCGCCGTATATTGGTCGCATCTGCTCGCTCGCGCTGTAATGCATTAGTAAGCTCCACAATTTGTTGCTGTAACTCACCAATTTGCAACTCTAAGATTTCGGTGTTTGCTTGTGCTGCTTTTGGTTGATTCTTTTTCGCCACGCTTTCTTCTCCTTTCGTTGCCTAAAGTATTCGAGAGTATCATTAAGTAACTGAGCCAACATTACCGATATAAGGCTTCTTCCAATGCTTCACCGGCGTGACGGACAAGTGTCATAACATCGCGGTAACTTTGACGGGTGGGGCCAAGCGTACCAATGTAGCTACGCTCGCTGTACGGGCTCCGAAACCGGCTAATTATAAGACTGACGCCTGCACTTCGTCCGATTGGATTTTCGCTGCCAATATACACGCTTAACGGCTCGTTTGGCGCAGCTTCTCGTAGCCATGGCTCTAAATTATCGAGCAATTGCGCAACTTGCTGTACTTGCCCGCGCTGCACAAACTCTGGCTGTCCAAACAAATTAGATAGTCCGCTCATGTATAGCTGATTGCCAATAGTCGCCAACCCAAGATTATGTGTGAGCTCCACCAATGTATCGACTGCATTGCGAATAGTACGTTCTGGCAAACCGCCGCCTTCTACTCGTGCAGTTAGCGCCCGTTCTGCACGACGATCTGGCACGGCCGGCTGGTCTTGCTCATTTAGGTTATTAACATAAAAGCGGTAGCCTTTATCGGTAGGGATACGGCCGGCGCTGGTGTGCGGCTGTGTAATATAGCCGTGGCGTTCAAGTTCTGCCATTTCGGCACGAACCGTAGCGCTACTCACGTTAAATACTTTTGCAAGTAAGCTTGAGCCGACCGGCACAGCTACTTCAGCGTATTGCTCCACGATTGCAAATAAAATCTGCTTTTGCCGCTCAGTCATAGTACCAGCATTATAGCTTTTTAGCACTCAGGGCGCAAGACTGCCAGAAAACAGATTGTTAATTACCGCTATGGGCCTTTATATCGCTAAGCAATGCCTTTGCACGAGCCCGAGCTTCTTCGTCTTTCTCGTTGAATCGGTCTTTGTTGTGGGCTATTTTATCGGCCGCCTCCACTGCCTTGTCGAGATCTCCATTAATTATGAAGTGATAATAATCCGCCGCAAGCGCCTGTTCGAGTTCAGAAACGGCTGTTTCCGTTCTCATGCGCAATTCGGCCGGATCCATACCACCTTCGCCGTAGCGACCCTTTAGGCGCTGTTGCCATGAATCATAATCGGGTGGCAAAATAAATATTGCGATAACATTCTTTGAAATTGCCTTATACTCTGCCACTCCCTGCACTTCCACGTCTGTGAGTGCAATCTTTTTGTCATTGTGTGCCTTTTGGATTTCAGCAGCACTCGTACCATACACGTTTCCGCTATATAATTTAGCTTCAACATATTCGCCCGCTTCAAGCATGCGCTGCGCATCATTAAGTTCAATAAAGTGATACTCTACGCCGTCTTGTTCGGGCACGCCCTTATTAACACGTGGTGCACGAGTGGTATGTGAAACAATATGATGGTATGTACCGGACATGAGCAAGCGTTGTTTGATTGAATCTTTGCCTGCGCCACTCACACCCACTAAAAGCACGATTGGCGTGGTGCGCACTAAGTCGAGGGTCTCACTTGAAGGTATATAGGTAGCCAATAAGGTCTCGAGACTTGCATCTTGCTGCATATCCTTGCAATATAGCAAACTTTACAGATACGAGCAATGGAAATATTTAGTCGCGCTTGAGCATGACAGTGAACGCTTCGGCGGGGATACCCCTATGAGACAAACCTACGGTTTTTCTCATCGCGCGGGGCGCGGAGTGAATCCGCGTCTCCGGCTGCTCTTTTCCCTTAGTCGCGCTTGAGCATGACAGTGAACGCTTCGGCGGGGATATCGACCTTGCCGAAGCGTTTCATGCGCTTTTTTCCTTTGGCTTGTTTAGCGAGCACCTTTTTCTTTCGAGATACGTCGCCGCCATATAAGCCCGTCGTAACGTCTTTTCGAAAAGCGCTTAGATCTTCACGGGCGATAAATCTGCCGCCGATTGCAGCCTGAAGTGCTACTTTAAAGTTCTGCCGCGGGATAACTTCTTTGAGTTTTGCGACTGTTTCGCGGCCTAACGCTTGAGCTTCGCTGCGGTGCACCATTACCGAGAGCGCACTGACCACCTCGCCAGCCACGTAAAAATCGAGTCGCACCAGATCTTCGGCTCGGTAGTCATCCAGTTCGTAATTGAACGATCCGTAACCGCTCGTAATGCTTTTGAG
>CAZGQU010000032.1:0-6880 GCA_964527845.1 uncultured Candidatus Saccharibacteria bacterium
GCTTAACGTTACGATAGAAGTACACAAGCGTAACCAATGTGACGTGGATAATAATAAAGACCGAGAACAATACCATGCCGATAAAGTGCAAACTGCGTGCTACTTGGCGGCGGCCACCGAACATCAGCATGTAGCGCGGAAAACGATTGGTAAATGCTGGTGACATGGCAAGCGCTGTCAGTATCATTAACGGAGCCAATACAAATACTACTCCAGCGTACGCAAGTTGTTGCAAATTGTCGTAAGGGTTGAAGGCAGACTCCGGTGGGATATTAAAGGTAAGGTAATTGACAAGGTCGTGCCAAGCACCTGGAAAAACATCCCAACTGGTCGGGATAAGCCGTCGCCAGGCACCAGTTGTAAACATATACCCCCAGTAGACGGCCCCAGTAATTATCCATATGGTGGCACCGATGAAATGCCAGTTACGAGCCATACCAAACTCAGGGTGAGCGCCGCCTGGAAGTGCATAGTGGCCAATATGTTCTGCTTCGTCATGAGCAGTCCAGAGTTTGTCTTTTGGCATTTTTTTCTTGCCAAATTTTAGCCAATAATTATCTCGTCGGGTGTGGTCTGTCCAGTAAAGCATCGGGTGGTCGGCTAAGATATGAAGACCACTGCGTATTAATAAAATGATCGCAAACAAGTTGATAAAATGCGTAATAACAATCAGAAGTGGCATTGTATCACCGCTCATGGTTAGATAATACTCTTATGCCCATATAAAGGCAAAGAGACTGCATATACTAAAGTTCTCTATGCTGTTTGAATAATTAGTCCATAAAAAGTATAAATCGTTGCTGCTGTCGTTCCATGTTGCCAAAGAGCACGGATAAGAGTAATTTAATCGCTTAGGATTCTTTTAGGTTCGCTTAATACATCTTGAAGGACATTTATAATTTCATTTTCAGGTGTAGCGTGAGGCGCAATTCGTTCATTGTGCGCAGGCGGCAGGCCCTTGGCCTTACGTTCGATTAATTCATTGATGTGCTCGGCATGTTCATCATGATAATCAGTGATATAAAATGGACCGCTAAAACGTTCGACGATCGTACTAAGCGCTTCTATTTCTGAAGGCGAAGGCTTGGGGAGTGGCGGAGTTTTTAGGCTTTCGCGCGGTAAGATTTCAGCCGCAAAACGCAGTTGATGTAGTAGTAAAAGGTCGCCATGGGTAATAATCGCCGCTATATGCTCCCGGTTTTGTATTACGAATTGAGCTATGGCAATTTTCTCGGTGCGAACAAGTACTTTGCGTAGTAGCCCATAAGCGCGCTCGCCTCCTCTGCTGGGTACAATAAAATATGGTTTCTCAAAGTAGAGCGGACTGATTTCGCTCAGTGTGCAAAATTGGTTAATTGCGATAGTTTTTATTGGGCTGATAGCAGTTTGTTCTAACTCATGATTTGTAAGGGTGATGTAGTGGCCGGGTTCATATTCTACGGCGCGAATTATTTCGGAGGAAGAAATGTCGCGCTGTTCTTCGCGACATTGTAGTTGGCGTCTAACCGGCGAACCGTCTTTTTCGTGTAGCTGTACAAATCGTGGCCGTAAAGATTTAGTGGCGGTATATAGTCGCACCGGTATCCCGAGTTGTCCAAGAGCGATGTAGCCTTGCCATGCCGCCTTCATACTTTTATCCAATTACTGCACCGTCATAGTGCCGAGTAGCAGCACACATAAATTTCCCGTCCACAAAGCTACTGCCTATTTGAGCAAGAATGTTGCCGGGCATCGTTACGCTTAGTTGTTCGGTATTTGTACTGTCATCTCTCATAACGGCCCCCTTGCTTATGCTGCATATTATGTAATTATCCTAGCAATGGTTCTGTTGGCTAATTCACATGGGGCAAAATAAATAAGAGGCGGCCCGCGCCTCTTATTTATGTAATGGCCAGTCACGTGCCTACATACCGGAAGAATTGTCGTCTGAGCCGTGCTGTCCGCGCTTTTCGTGATATGCTTCACCACCTTTGCGGGCAACATCTTTACGTGTTTTTTCGTCTGCGTTTGCTAAGCCACGATTTGATTTGTTATCCTTGTTGTCTCCCATACAAACCTCCTTGTTTTATTTGTAGTTTCATCGTAGCAAGTAACGATATAGTGCACTATGAAATAAGCCACAGCGAGTTTTACTTAGCATGAAGAAGCTTTCCGCCACCCGTAAAATAAAATAGCTAGCTGGCTCGATTGAGGTTGGCTTTTGCCTTGCCGAATTCTCGCCATATCATCCATAGAATTACCGCGTCAAAACTCGTCAGTACTATTATCCCGATCGTCGGGTGCACAAAAATGATTATGTACATCTGGTACAGCATTAGCAGGCCGAGCGCTACAAGCGAAAACGGGTATGCCCAAAGTTGATTTTTAAGAATTCCTATAACCGCAATTAGTTTGATGGCGGCATGAATCCACAGATACACAACCAAGAATACTCGACTGCCACTGCCGAGATATTGCGTACTATGAAGCAAGGCATTTGCGATTTTATCGTGAGGATCTTCGATTAATTCTCGTTGAGTGATGAGGGTAATAAAATTGTGAATGCTAGCAGGGCTCGTAAATAACAGGATAAAGCCACCTAGAAATTCTAAGACACCCGATATACCCTTAAGCACGATACCGCCCTCGAATACCTTGTCGAAAAGAGTAATCGGTTGAAACGTGTTCATGGAGCTTTTCTAGTGCTCAAGCATATGCTGCACTACCTCCTTTCTTTTATAAATATAAACCCAGCATGAATAAGCGCAAATTTCTGCTACCAGAAATACACGGCTCCGTAGTGAGAATTTTCATTGTGAGTACCTTCAGGCTGCACGTAGACTTCAAGCATGCAGCAGATGTATTCACTACCATCTCGGGCTCAACGATCTGACACGTCTAATGAGTCGGATCGTTCAAGGAAACAGGGTCAGTTCAGTAATTCTTCTGGCTCTTCCGGAGGCATGCCTCAGATGGCAGGAAAGTTTGCGAAGGGTGCAGGAAAAGTAGCAAAAAGTACTCCAGGGAAAATCTTTTCTACCGGCGGTCTATTGATGGCTCTTTTGCTCTCACTGCTTTTTGGGTTGGCGTATCTAGTGCGCAGTCTGAAAAATGTCAAGCTGACATTGCGACTGATGCTTAAACGTAATGGTAAAGCGAGGAAGAAGCATTGAAAACTATAAGCCCAAGCACCACTTCTAAGTTGCCAGACCAAGTCACGGCAGGAGAAGTGTATATGACAACCGTACTTGGTGGAGAAGAAGCACCTCAGGTGCGCATGGCACGCATGTACTTTGCCCCCGGTTCCCGCACAGCTTGGCACTCACATACCGGCGGGGAGTATCTCCATATCCTAGAAGGGACGGCGCTCATACAAGAGCGAGACGGCGATATTACAACCCTTAAGGCTGGCGATACGGTATTTACGAAGCCAAATGTTGAGCATTGGCACGGCGCCCCCTCGGACGGTTTTATGGCCCATTTGGCTATATGGGGTGCGCCAGCCGTGGGCGATGATGAAGCAGAGACCAAGTGGGGTCCCCAAGTTACTGATGAAGCGGCAGAAGTATCGGGTAAGGATAATTCAAAAAATAAAAAAGATAACGAGTAAGCTTCATGGTTCCTTGTTCCGCGAAAAAATACTGGATCGTAGCCAGCTCAGCAGTGTCTAGGACTTGCCAATTTTGCCCAGATGAGTTTCCTTGAAACCGGAAGCCAACTTTAATCCATATCCTAAGAATCTATCCAAACCTATATGGGCCATCCATATGAGACTAAGGCCCATAGCCGCTTCGGAATTTGTCGCCCATGCAATTAGCAAGATAACTAAAGGAAAGATAAGGGAATGGCCTAAATTGTATATGTATGCGCCAACTTTTGCGTTTTTGATATATCCCACCATGAATACATCAAAAACTAAAAGTAACAACAAGTAGGCAACAAGACTAAACCCTAAATCAAAATAAAAATAAGTGCTGATGATAAAAAGTGTAAATGCTTCGATTCTTTGAAAAATAATGTGCTGGCGCATGACTAAACTATAACAAAAGCAACCTCCTAATAACGAAGCTAGAGAGTCATCGTCGGGTTCGTAGCATCAATTGTTGGACAGGTCGATCGACTTGTTGTAATCGGAAATGCAAAGACGATAAATTAAAACAGCCAGTACACGACCGGTTGTTTTAATAATCGAGACAGGTTTAGAAGGCGTTTAGTTCACTATCTAATTGTGAGCTATCGCTGTCATCGCCAGGATTGACCTGATCTAGGGTGGCGCTCGCTTTATCTAAATCGTTTGTATTCTTTACTTCTGGTGCTGGCGGGACATCACTGGCGGTTGCTGATTGGCTTGTACCGCTGTCCGCAGTCTTGTTGTCTTGCTGGCGGTTGTAAACGGTGTAGCCGACAAAGGCTAAAGCACCAACGATAACCAGTATGATGACCAGTTCTACAGCTGAAAAGCCTATTTGGTTCTTGCGAAAGTTCATTATCCCTGACTCCCTTCCGTACCACCTTCAGTGGTAGTACTTTGCGCTGACTTAACACCGACAATAAGGTTCTTTACAGCTGTCTTGTATTCCTTAAGAGCAGCGTTCATAGCTTTCAGGTCTTCCTTGAAGCTATCGGCTACGGCCTTTGGGTTTTTACCGTCACACTTGAACTCGTGACTGCCGTCATGTACAACGTCCACCGCTGTCCGGGCAGCTTCTTTCTTGGCGTTTACTTCAGCTACTAGGGCGTCATAGTTACTGAGCGTATTGCCTTGCTCAGTATAGAAGGCCTGGACGCGGTCTGATATCTTGGTAAAGACATCGAGCTGCTTATTGCCGCGGTCGGAGATACGAGCCATGATATTCTGGATGGCTTTCTCGCGGTTCTGGCAGACCTTGAGTTTAGCTGCTTCCAGGCGGGCTTGACCTTGCTCGCGGCGTTCTGTGCTTTGTGTTTGGGCCTCCTGCTGTGTTTGAACAGTCTGCTGGCCGGCTTCACGACGCTCTTGGGCTTGTGTCTGAGCCTCGTGCGCTCGAGCTGGCTGGGCTAACGTTGCTACAGGGGCGGCAACCGCTAGCGCAAAAATAGCAACAACTGTGAGCAGACTATGCCTTAGTAATGTTTTTTGCATGCTTTGATTTCCTTAGTTAATTAGCACTTATAGCTTATGCTTGTACAAATTCTAAGTCAATTCATAAGCGACATCGTGATAACGAAGTCACTGGATAAGAAAATATATTTTATAACGGAACTGGAGGGCCGTAGTAGACGCTATTGGAACTAATTTTCAAGCAATACGCAGGAGGTCTTCTTGGTGATTCTCGTAACTTAACTGGTTCCCGGCTACGAATCGTGTGATTTCTTCAATTGCCAACGTTCCCATTAGCTGTTGCTCGTTACCTCGTGAACCTGCAATATGTGGGGTAATTAAAACGTTACCTAGCTTTCGTAAAGGACTGTCAGCGGAGAGTGGCTCGTTTGGATCGGTTACGTCTATGACAACCTCGATGCACTTCTTAGGCGTGATTTCAGCCAGGGCTTCATAATCAACGACTGTGCCGCGGGACGTATTGATGAAAAAGCTGCCGTTTTTCATAAGCTCAAGTTGTTCGCGGCCGACAAGGTTTTGTGTTTCAGGCAGTTTTGGTGCATGAACACTTACTACGTCTGCCCAGGCCATCATGTCGTTGAGTTTCATTTTTTGAACGCCTAATTCTGCTGCCTCTTCGTGGGTTAAGTATGGGTCATAAACTGCTACGGTGACATTATATGAGTGAAGCAATCGTATGACTTCTCTGCCAACGTACGAGGCGCTGACTAATCCGACGTTTAGTCCGTTGAATCCGCGCGGTGAATCCCTAAGCGTCAAAAAAGTTTCTTTGTTGTCGTCTCGATACAAGGCAGCTGCATGTCTGATGTTTTTAGACAAAAATACCATGCTTGCTACTGTATATTCGGCGACGGCAATGGCATTGGCGGCTGCGGCGGAGTTTATTTTGATGTTTCGTGCCCAGAATTCGTCGGTAACAATTTTCTTAATGGTTCCGGCAGCGTATGAAACCATCTTAAGATTCGGCATAGCATCAAGCAGCTCTTTATCGAGTTTCGGTGTGCCCCAACTAGCAAGGATGATGTCGACGTCAGGATAGGGAGGTTCTTGTAAAGGCTGCCAGCTTAGTACTTTGCAAATCTGGTCCAACTCATTCCTGGCATGCTGATTAAATAGGGTATCTTCAAGGCCGGGAGTCATCAGAAGGCAGACTTCAGGTTTGTGGTTCATAAGGTGAATAATAGCAAAATAGAGGAGAAATACCCATCTTCTGTAGCTCTACTAATGCACTGGGTAGGCAACCCTAAATCCAAGGTGAGACAGAGTAAGTTGTCAAGAAGTTGTTGCTTCCACCTGAGTCTGAAGAGAGTCTAGTTCGCCCCGTGAGGGCATAAGTGCTGCAGTCGCTAACTCGTAGGTTGAAAACTCTTGGTCAGCGGCTACGACCTGTTGTTCTAATTCAATCTTACGATCCTGCAAACGTTCATCATGTGTTGGGTCTTTAGACTTGGTATAATCATACCAACCGTTTGCCGAGTCCTTAATTATATTCAGTACGGCTGCAAGGTTTTCCGCTGTTTCGATACGTTTATCAAACGCTTTATTGGCAGCATTAGCCAAGTCTCGGCCAGGGCCTTCGTAAACTTCAGATAAGGTTTGCTTGTAGGAACTACGCATAACTGATAATATAATACTACATCAGTACATAATTGTCAAGACTATTGGGGCATCTTGAGCAGTGCATTTAGACCTTTTCCGTAGTGGCCTTTCAGCAAAAAGCCCCACCATGAAGGTGAGGCATTTTACTGGAGGGCCATCTGGGACTCGAACCCAGGACACCCTGCTTAAGAGGCAGGTGCT
>CAZGQU010000033.1:0-6857 GCA_964527845.1 uncultured Candidatus Saccharibacteria bacterium
GCAAGAAGCTGTTAACTTCGAGGTTGCCGGTTCGAGTCCGGCCCCGGGAGCCAAGATGAATTATCACTACAAAAAGCCATCATATTGAATGGCTTTTTTAGTTCCCACCGAAGTAACTTTCCGGAAAGTTCCAAGTTCGAAAGTACCAAATTCAGCAGTGACCGTTTTTGCTCAAAATTCGCATTTTTAAAGACTTTTGGAGCGTTTCTGGAAAGCTTTAACAGATGAGAAATAGCGTCGAAGTGCTGATTTTGGTCGAGTTCGAAAGTCGCACGCTTCTGGTTCAATTTCTTTTGGGCTGTCAGGAATTCTTTGTGCTTCCGCTCGTACGTTTCTTTGGTAATCAAATCTTCTAGATAATCGTCATAGATCCGTTCGATACGCTTATTGTATTTTTCAATCTCTGCATTCAGTTGGCTTAGTGCCTGTTCTTTATTTTTTATCGCTTGGTTGCGCTCTTCTTCGAAAACAGCACTTATTTCCTCGTAGGCATCTTCGGGCATGGAAATGCTCTCGAATACGTTCAAGAGTTGCTTAGTGAACTCTTCTTCGGGTACATAGCGGGCTGAATGTTTACGCCTGAACTGCGTACAGTGCCCGTAGACGTACTTTCCTTTCTTTTTCTCAAAGGTGATGCGACAGCCACATTCAGCGCAAGAGATGAGCCCACGGTAAGCGTAGGGAAGGCCAGCGTATCTCGTTGGCTTTACGGCATAACCCTCTCGGACAGCTTGGGCTTGTTCGAAAATTCTTTCAGTGATAATTCGGTCATATTTGTGCGAATAGAGTTTGCCTTTGACGCGCATTTCTCCGTAGTAAAAAGGGTTTTTAAGTATAGCTTCGACCTGGCTGAGTATGAGAAGAAAGCCATATTGCTCTTCTACTTTGCGCCTGATTATCCTGAGCGAATAGTTGCCGCTGGCGTATAGCTCATACATGAACGCAACCGCTTCCGCTTTCAAGAAATCTTTCTCTACCCATTTTTTACCGTTCGGCAGATTCGTATTTTTGTAGCCAAAAGGAGCCATTCCAATCCATTCGCCGGCTCGTAGCTTCTGGTCAATTCTCCGCTTTACGTTATCGCTGATAGCATCGGAGTAATATTGCGCTAGAACGCCATTAAGGTTCAGCCTCATTTTGTCAGTTGCTGGGGAATTTTTATCAATAACTAAACCTCCATCGGACGGGAAGTGTAGTTCTATATCGCCTGATTCGCATAGTTTTTTAAGGTAGCGGACTTCTTCTGCACCCGAATCTCTTGTGAGACGGTCAACTTTGTCAAAGACTATGGCAATCAAGCCTTGGTCAAGAGGTATTCGTGCAATGATACTTTTGAACTCATTGCGATTACCTTTATATGCGCTTTCTTGAAATTCAATAAGCTCATATTGCATACCCTTGCGGTTCGCATAATCGACAAGCCTAAGCACTTGACCCGGAAGTGCATCTTTTTGTTCTTCAGTAGAAACGCGTGCTATTAGATATGCTTTCATAACCCTCCGCACCCGTTCGTTTGGAAATAGTATACCTTATTCAGCATCACTCACTCCAAGTGATTGCTCGATTTCTTCAAGCAGCTTGAAATAAGCGACCCAGGCTTCAAGCTCAGCACTACTCAGCATGAGGTGCCCCATGGAAAACCATAGTTACGCCGTGTTTGGATATGTGCATCCAGTCGGGTGTCTTGCCCTCATACCACTTCTGGGGATTTTCTATAATAATAGGTCGTTCCAGCTGCTTACTTGCCCAATAGCGATTTTTGCCAAACATGACAGGCATATCTTTGGTGATGTACTTGCAAAGATAGTTCGCGGCTTTCCCTAAGTCTTCCGAAGTTTGCTTGATTTTGGTTACATCGGTAAAGCCATGTGTATAGCCCGGCAAATTGTATCGGCCTTTGATTCGCTTACCTGTGTTGGAATTAATGGCAGGCTTGAGTTTTCCTTTGTAGCCTTTGATTAGGGCGTGGAAGTGTAGGGCACCATCTTTGTGATACTCAGCAACAACAAGATACTGAAACTTGCCGTTTCGTTTCTGCTGGTTCTTAAACCAATTCGCCATTTTACTTTTACACTTCGGAATGTCGTATCGGTCAGCCTTGAATGTAAAAGTCGCGAATAGCTCGAACCGGTTACATAACGCCAGGTCACGAATTACCCTCTTGGTTCGTCTTAGTGATCTCTCAAGATTATCTTCTTTATTATTGCCAGGACCTTGAACAGCCTTTTGATCTGGTTCCATTCCTGGCGATAGCTTCTTTATTGGGCGAATTGGTATAAAAATACGTCTTGAAGCAGGGTATTGCGTTTCTATTGAATATACCTTGTACGAAGCTTGTTCTTGGGTCAGTTTGCCGAATTTAGTTCGGAGTCGTTCAAGCAACGAATGACCCTATTTTTGTCCTGTATATCAAGTTATACAGGACACGCCTGCGGGTTGGCAGAGCAACCGCGCAAGCGAATGTGCGTGTATTCCTGCACACTGTCCGGAAGACCTTTCCAGCCTTTTATCTATCAGGAGATAAATAAAAAGACACTAGTTGATATTGGGTGTACTAGTGCCAATTTGCAGCCGACATTTGCTGTCCCGCTTCGGAGTCTTTTTGTGCCTATACCAATTATTCCAGGCAAGGACTTTTTAGTGTCGGTATTGTACAACGATATGTTATTTGACTTCAAGCGTAGTTAATTTTCCGATTAGTTTGATATGTATAATGTTGATATGGCAGCAGAAGCTATCAAAAAATTTGCGCGAGCATATCCTGCATTGAAGACTAATTCGTTTATTTATAACGATGATGCGAAACTGATCACCGAAACAATCCCTGATAATTTGCAGGTCGCTCTCAATCTAAGCGCCGATGAGTATTTGCTGAAGGGGTCGGTCGGACAGGGGCAGTGGGCGGAAATTCCATGGATCGCCATTATGCATCGAGGCGTAACAATATCTACCCAGAACGGATATTACTGCGTCGTGCTTTTCTCCAAAAATTTGGATAGGGCTTACATTGCCGTAGGGCTAGGGTGGACGCAATTTGCCGAAAGATATGGCAATAAACAGGGCAAAGCCATGGTAGAGCTTTACGCCAAGAGGCTAGTGGACTACCTAACACCTGAACCCGGCGATATTATCGGCGAGATTAATCTGGATGCAACAAAATCTCTCGGCAAAGGCTATGAGCTTTCAAATATAATTTCTTCTGAATTATCTATTGAAAATCTAAATGATAACCAACTGATAGAAGTTTTAAACCGGCACTTGGGTTACTACGAGCATCTTAGAAAAACTTTTGGTGCCGACTTATTTTATGGCGATGATTTAGTTAAAATGCCTGTCTCGGATGAAGAGGTAAGTGCACGACGAAAAGTACAAGAATTATCCACTTCTACAAACAAAGCTCGTGCTTTAAAAGAATTACAAGCCATTGCTGACACATTACCCCCAGCCAAAAAGAAAGTTTACGTCTCTCAAATTGTCAGAAATAAGGCATTCGCTGACTATGTGAAACAGCGGGCAAATTACATATGTGAATTGTGTGGCCGGAAGCCATTTATTAAGAAAAGTGGCCAGCCATATGCAGAGGCCGATCATGTCGATCCGTTATTCGAGACAGGCTTAGATCATCCTGATAATATGAGATGCCTATGCGCTCAGTGCCATAAAGTCATTACGTACGGGTCAAAAGAAGAGATACAAAAGCTTGGTGTTTAAACGTACGTGCGACAACCGCACCGCACATTCTGGCACACACCTACGGCGTGTGCATGTTGCGGTTTAAGCGGCTATCGCAACCTTCTTGCTATACAGACTTCTTTGCTGCTTTTTCCGGTGCTTTACTGAGGCCTTCGGTTATTTCATCTATCTGATCCGAAAGATCGTCTTTAACTTGCGTAGTTTTTTCCGTAATATGATTAGCTTCTTCTTTTATGGTTGACTCCAGTTTAGCCAGCTTAGATCCGATACTCCAGCTAAATGTCATTTTAGGTGCAACAAGTGGGTTTCGGTCGTAAATGTCTGTCATTACTGGGAGCACGAAATCCAGCACCTCTTTACGGTATTTCGGAAACTCACGTCCTAAAAGTTCAGTGTAGCTTTCAAGAGAGTTAGCCATTGCGGCTTTAAACGCATATTCTTCTAGTAGTCGTCTTTCATTACGATACTGTGTAATCGCAAAAAGCGTAAAAATTGCTGTAGGTGAGATATAGAATAGCTTGCTTGTAATGATTGTTGTGGATTGATTCTGTTTGGTTAGATCGGGTAGCAGCAAACTTATAATTATAATAGTCGCTATGAACGAGACGACTGCAAGAAAAGCCCAGGCATATACTTGCTTAGTGATTTCGCCTTTGCGCTGTGATAACGAGCCAGCAAGTCCAGTATCAGTGGCAATCTTGTATGTCTTCTCAATTTTTTCTCTTATGTCCTGGCTCTGAGATAAAACAGTGGTCATGGTCTCATGCATGCTTTGCGAGTCATCCCGACTACTCTCTATATCTCCACGCATTTTCACTGAGTCGTCCCGTATGCCAGAAATTTCTGATGTTAGTTCTTCAGCTTTATCGCGAGAGTCTTGGATAGTTTTAACCAGAGGCTTGATACCATTCTTTGGATTCATTGCTTCGCTGACAGACGTACTAAATTCAGCATATGATATCGTTGCATCACTTTTGAGTTTTGAGATTGCAGCAGAATTTTTAGTTACTGCAGAGAGTTCGCTAGCTGCCAACTCAGCGGATTTTTTTGCTTCTGCTGCTGCCGTCTCTGCACCTGATAAATGAGTGGCTAGATTTTGTGTAAAATTTGTAACTGCAGCCTTAACATCAGCAGCTCTTTTTGCGATAGTACTGCGTAAGCCAGTGAGTGTTGTGGGCGTTTCATCCATAGTTATTTTCTCCTGCCCACCAGAGTTAAGGCTAGTATATCTCTGTCGTACACTGATTACAACTTACATTTCTTTCGTAACGTGAATTTTGGTAAATTAACATATCAGTGTGTTTTCAGTGGAGACTCAAAGTGGCTTTGTGGTTGTTATTGCAACGATGTGGTATAGTTGGTTAAAAGGACCGCCGTGGAACGCCGTACCCCCAGAGTTTCGTCTATCTACATTGCCATCATACTTAGCATGTTGCTGCTCATACTGGTTCTTGTTCGCACCGAGCATACTCAAGCACACTCGGGAAGAACGGACTCATACGGTGGACATAACTGCTACGTCGGATCGTGCGCAGGAACCTATCATTATCATAACGATGGGTATAGCTCTTATGACGAACCCGTATATGATGAACCGGATTATACATATGAAGGTCAGGTAAACGGCGAAAATCAAGCCGACGAAGATACGCAAACCACGGTTGACATAGCCACAAGTAATGGCAAAAAAGAAGGCTATAGCGATGGCTTTGAAAACAATCTTGAATCACCCGACCCCGACCCAAGTAGTGCTTGCGATGGTACTTTCACTTTTGATGGATACGCACCAGATGAATATCAGGATGCTTTTTATGATGCGTACCAATCGGCTTGCCATGATAATTACAATGATGCATTTGATGCGGCTTATTCTGTTGGCTATAAGGAAGGTCAGAGTGATTATGAAACAGAACTGGCAGCCTCAAAATCGGCCGATGAAGACAGTAGCGCAACTGACGATGGCGATAGCGGCAACGGATGGGGCTGGGCACTAGGGTTAGGCGCTCTCTATGGTGGCATTAGTGGGTATGGCTATATAAGCGATAAATACAAGGAACACAAGCACAATAAGCAATCGTAATCGTTAATATGTAGATTGGTATACTTTCAATAATGGGAGCTCTGAAATGAATAAAAATACACTGGCGATTGTAGGTGCAATACTTTTTGTAGGCTTGGCTGGCATTGGTGCATTCATATATGTCCAAAGAGGTAACTTGGCAGTGGAGAAGCAAAAGCTTGAACAGCAAAAAGAGCGTGACAGGAAAGAAGACGAGGAGAAAGAACAAAAGCAAACCGCTGAAAAAGTTGAAGAACTCAGCAATACCCTTCAGTATGATTCATGCGTTCAAAACGCAGAGAAGGCTCGTGATAGAGACCTAGCAGCAAATTCTACTTACGAGACTACCGACGAGAACGGCGGCACTATATATCACGGGAATGCTCAAGTCTTCGACAATATTGATAGAACGGCGCAGGAAGAGAAGACACGTTGTGCGCGTCTTTATCAGTAGATCGTATCTGCAAAGAACTCTACACCTTCAAGCTCTACGGTGCGAAGTACATCCACTAAAGGGCATAGCACATTGGTGCAGGCATCTTCGGCATGTGCATGCTACGGTTATTGCGTTGTCATGTTCTATAATCACTGTATGTCTCCAAGAAAATTCTTATCAGTGTTATATATCGTACTGCCACTCTTACTCTTGGTAATTTCGGTGTGGTACATCACTACATTACGCGCAGACAAAAGCCTCTTACAACAAGAAATCGACTCCATCAACAGCAAAGGCGTTAAACTTTTAGAAAAAAATGGATATAACATCATTGCCGCAAGGGCTGAGATAGTTAATCCTGGCATGAATTTAAGCATCACAACGGATTCGATTGAACTCAAAATGAATCACGATGGGAGATGGTACATAAAAAAGCCAGGCGATTTTGATGTTACTAAAAAATGTACCGATAATCGCAATGCGTTAATTGAACATCTTGGCGGTCGCGAACTCATAGCCCCAAACATGGAAGCTTGTATTCACTAGACTCGATATCGACTCTCATATTCTTTAGAGTTACCGGAAGTTCAGTTTTTCGAAGCTCGTCTATTAGGGGGAGCCAAGCTAAAATACTCAGCATTCATGCTGGGTTTTTTAGTTTGAAGTTCT
>CAZGQU010000034.1:0-889 GCA_964527845.1 uncultured Candidatus Saccharibacteria bacterium
CACTCAAGCAATAACGATTGCTCCGGATGACTACTATGCACTAAATGTATTGTCCGGACCGACCGAAGTTGAGGCCGGCACAGAATCGACAGATTTTGTGGTACAAGCACAAGATCAATATGGAAACGCTGTACCATTACCGGCCCAAACGCCGTTTCCACTGACAACAACTTCGTCGGCCGGTGTATTTATCGGTACTAACATCGCGTATCCAGGGCAGTTGGTTATTGATGCCGGTAATAGTATTGGCACGTTTACGTATCGGGATACAGTTGTAGGTACGCCGACTCTTACGATTGACGGAAAAAGCGGGCAGGATGCAACAACAGAAGTTGATATTGTGGCTGGTGCTTTGGCAGAACTTACCTTTGTTAGTCCGCCTGCACATTTTGACCGTGGTGGTGTTAGCGATCCGATTATCATTGCTCTCAAGAATGTCCACGACACCGAAGTGCCAACCTCAGCGGATGTAAGTGTGTACCTGCATACGACAAGCGCAACAGGACAGTTTGCGACAAGTACAAACGGACCTTGGACGGCATCTGAAATAACCATTCCAAATGGATCATCACGAACGACCGTTTACTATCGAGATGATAGTGTCAGTCCGCCCGCTACTTTAACTGCTTCAGATATATCCACCCCACCAGAAAGCCCTGATTCTGGTTTGGCAAACGCAACGACTACAATTGCTAACGATGCGACCGATCCGGCTGAATTTGTGCTCAGCTCCACACAATCTATCATCGCCAACCATCCGTCAGCACCGTTCACTGTTTCAGTTCGAGATTATCATGGCAATTCAACTGCTCCATTAGAAGACACGAATGTGTACTTACGAAGCAGTTCGTCGACCGGACAATTCTCGCTCGATGGAGTGACATGGGGG
>CAZGQU010000034.1:899-6743 GCA_964527845.1 uncultured Candidatus Saccharibacteria bacterium
ATTATGTGCCGCTTACAGCAGGGAGTACTAGCGCTACATTTTATTATCGTGATAAAACAGATGGCACGCCAGTTATAACGGCCTCCGATAATTTACCACCAACGCCAGATGTTGATATTACTAATGCAACTCGTCAACTTACGATTACGCGGCAAGTTATGGATCATTTTCGGGTGACAAATATTTCTGATCCACAAAGTGCTGGTACGCCAAGCTCGGCGGTTGTTTCGGCAGTTGATGCAGATAACTATGTAATTGACTGGTATGCCGGAACGATAACCTTCAGCTCGGATGATCCGAATGCTATATTGCCGGGCCAATATACATTTAAACCAGACATTGATAAAGGCATCCACACGTTTGTAAATGGCGTGGCGTTTACAAACCCTGGTGTCAAATCGGTTACCGTAACTGATCAAAGCGGTAAAACTGGCACACAATATGACATAGATGTCGACGGATCTAGTACTGGCACGGTAGAACAACTGGCCTTTATTGAACCATCCTCGTCACCGACACTAGTCAGTGGCGCACCATCGGATGTTATGACAGTACAGCTCCAGGACAGTAGCGGTAACCCAATTGCTGCAGGTGTCGGCGGCTATCCTATTAGGTTTACGACGACCTCTAGTGGTGGCCAGTTTGCACTTTCACGAAGTGGCCCATGGGCATCGACACTAACAACCCCTGTGCCGTATGGTTCAACCTTTGTAAATATTTATTACCGCGATAATAATACGGGTACATTTACACTCACGGGTGCGGATTGGCGTAGCGGATATGACGATCCGGTAGTTAGTAACGCTCAACTTACAGTAGTTGTCGGCGCCAACAACGATTTTATTATTAATGAAAATAGCCAGCTGTTGAGCCGAAACGCACTTGGACAAATGGTTGCAGCTCCGTGGTTCTTTGGCCATACAAGTAGTGGCCGAATTGATGGTATGGCTTCCTTTAATCTCAGTGCGCAGGATATTATTAGTGGAGATGCCAGGCCTGTAGACTGGGAATTTGTTTGGCGGGCGGCCAATGTTGCGCTTGATACTGCCACGTATGGCGGGGCTGCTACGGTGGAATATACAACAGATCCGGTCATAGCCTTTGCAGGGGATGGAGATTTCTCGCTAGATGTGGTTGCACTCGATACGACCCAAGACAGTTCAAATAGTCGTACAATTGTAGCACCTGTGTCACCGTGGAAAGCTACTATTAGCTCAAAGACACAAGTGAGTAACCAGCAAATCATTTTTACACTAGAGACGCGAAACGACGATAATTTGTCCAACCCGGCAAACATTCGCGTAAGGCTGCTTGACGATTCACATGCTCAGACAGGAAAACAACTTGCAATAAGCTCGCTCACGCGCAGTAACACAGGCATATATACCGGCCATTTCGATGTTACGGATTTGTCCGAGAACCAGAACTACATTCTTCACGCTGAGGTGATAGACGGGAGTAATAATATATTGGCAGACGTTGCTACTGTGCCCTTTAGCATTACTAAACCAGATAACAACATTCCAGATTCTCCAAATGAAGATTCTGAAGAGGAAAACAACTCATCTGGAAACGATACGATTGGAAATAACCAAGTACCTGCTGGGCCAAATTCAAACAGCTACTCAGGAACAGGCAACTCTGACGCGGGGTCTCATAATGATGCTGGTAATTCGATTGTGTCCCAAGTGATCGAAACAATCAAACGATTTATTAAATCGCCGGCGGCACCTGTTGTGATCCCAGGATTTATGTACGGGCTTATATTACTCTTTGCAGTTGTGCTCTTGCGACAAATGTACAATGAATTACGCCGTGCGCATACCTTGCTAGCGATACTGAAACGCGAAGCGCAGACCAGCACAGACAAGACAGACTTTCTCCGGCTTTGCGCCCACTTCCTTCGTACGCCAATTACAATTATCTTAGGTGCCGCAGAAATCCTAAAATCGCAAACGCAAACTTCGCAAACTGGCGCTGAGTTGTATGGAGCTGCACATGCGCTACGAACAAAAGCTGAAGAAGTTATAGCAGGGACTGAAGGTGATACATCGTTGCAAGAAATTGCTGATCCTAACGTTAAAAAAGCCTATATTCAGGTGTACACTTCGCCACTTTTTTGGCTACCGCTGATACTCTCAGTATTGTTGACCTTAGGTGCAAATGCCCTCTTGCAGGCACTCGGTAACCAATCTATTACTAATACTACAATTGTATTGCAGCTTGCTGCCGCAATGTTAATTGGCCTGGTATTGTACGGGTCTTTGCGTGCACGTATGCATCGCCAAAATGAGCGATTGCAGTTAGAAGATGTCTTGCGCCACAAAGCGCAACTTGATGAGGCAAAAAATCGGTTTATCCAAACTGCCTATCAAAAGCTTGGCGAAGATGTACAGGCAATAACATTATTGAGCCATCAGTTAGATGAAAACGCACCTGCAACAAAGAGTCTCCGAGCAGGTGTGCGGCAAATTCTGGAATTACTTGCTAAATTCCAATTGCTTACAACGATTGACTCCACTGCTTTACATGTTTCTAACTTTGATCCCGAAATGGTTATTCGTGCGGCGGTCAATGGAGTAGCGGATAAGGCGGCAGCTAAGCACATAAACTTTATTCCTCAATTTGAAGCAGGAGTTATCAATCAGGATGAAGCATTACTGAAACAAGTCGTGAGATCAGTACTTGATAATGCAGTCAAATTTAGTCCGGAAAGCTCTCCGGTTGAAATCAACAGCCAATGGACGGAAGAAGGTTTTGTATTAACGATTCATGACCACGGTTCGGGTATGAAACAGAATCCGACAGAAATGTTCGAGGCATTCAAACGAGCAGATAATAGTTTGGACTTTTCGAATGACGGTGCTGGGCTAAGCTTATATTTGGATCGTTTGATTATGCGGCATCTTGGTGGAAGTATTACAGCGATTAGTAGCGCTAACGAGGGAACTGAAATACGTTTACGTTTACCAAATGTTTCTGTTCATGCCTGACGCATGTTTACTGTAATAGTCTGTTTGGTATACTAAGAAATAGGAAAAGCATATGCGTAATAACAAACAAAAAAACAACAAACCTTCGCCCGAAGAGTTGATTGAACAAAAGGTTGACGCCATGATGGATACAGAGCAACCTGATGTACCAAAAACGCCTGCACAAACTACAGCGTCTGAACTGCCACCGATAGATATTTTCTCAGAGACTGTGACCGCGCCACCCTTGCCCGGAGCAAAAGTACCAAAAGAACCTGCTCAGGCAAAGGTATCAATACCGGCTGAAATAACACCCGAAGATGCACCAACTGAAAACACGCCACAAGGGCCTGTTGAAGAGGTTGCAAATCAGCCATTTGAAGATCCGGAAACTGACAAGGCAGTTGAGAGTATAGTACGTGATGATGCAGACAAACTGCTTGCGGCTGAAGACGCTGTCAAAACTTCATCTGCGTCAGTAAAGTCGCCAGGTCTTACGACAAAAATTAAGCATTTTTTTGCAGCTTGGTGGAACAACAAAAAAGCTCGGTATGCTACGTTTGCAGTGATCGGTATATTGATTATTGGTGCTGGCGTATGGCCGACCAGTCGCTATTTTGTATTAAACACAGTTGGCATGCGGAGCGGCGCCTCTATGACGGTGCTAGATGAATCAACTGGCCTTCCACTTAAGAACACGGTTGTCAAACTCGGCTCCCTGCAAACTAAAACTAATAGTGAGGGCAAGGCCATTTTTAAACAGATAAAGCTCGGTTCACAAAAATTAGTAATTGACCGTGTTGCGTTCGCACCGATTGAAAAGAATATTACCATAGGATGGGGCTCGAATCCTCTCGGCACGTTTAGCTTAAGTGCTGTGGGCGCACAATACATATTTAACGTGACAGATTATTTGTCAGGTCAGGGCGTGGCAAAAATCGAAGCCACCAGCGGCGAATCAAGCGCATTTGCCGATAAAAAGGGCACTGTCGTTCTAACAGTCGAGAATCCCGATACCGAAACTTTGACAGTTAATATAAAGGCGGATGGATACCGTACAGAAAAGCTTACATTTCCAGCCGCAACTAAAGAAAAGTTTGATGTACGTATGGTGCCTGCGCAACCGCTAGTGTACGTTACAAAACAAAGCGGCAAATATGATGTATATAAAGTTGATGTTGATGGTAAAAATAAGCAGCTCCTACTTGCTGGTACAGGCTCTGAACGTCAAAGTATCGGGCTAGTAATGAGCCCTGATGGTGCAAAGGCGGCGTTAATTTCCTCTCGAACAAAACAACGCGACGCCGGAGGCTATTTACTTAACACGTTAACTTTAATTGATGTAAAAAGCGGACAAGCAAAAGAAATTGACCAGGCGCAAACTATTCAGCCAGTGGACTGGATTGGCAAGCGGCTAATATATAAAGTTACTTATGCTGCACCGAGTGCCGCGAACACTCAACGCCAACGTATTGTCTCATACAACACTGAAGAAAGTGCTCGAGCGGTGCTGGCAACGAGTGATTACTTCAATAGTGTTACAAGTGCGAACGGGTATATCTATTACGCGATTGCCAGTAGCGACCCATCACAATCAGCTGCATTTATCCGCATCAAAGCCGATGGGGGTAGTAAACAGACGCTCTTAAACAAACAAACATGGTCAGTTGTACGTATTGATGCGCGCAACATGAGCCTTGAAACACCAGATGGCTGGTACGATTACGCAATTGGAGACAGCGCGGCAAAGAAAGGTAATCCACCTGCCGATACATATGCTAGCCGACAATACATAGAGAACGCATCAAATCACAAAAGTCTATGGATAGATAATCGAGACGGCAAGGGAGTATTGCTAGCATATGATCAAAAGGCTAACAAAGATAACGTTATAGTAACTGTTAGCGGCTTAACTTTGCCAGTGCGCTGGCTGAGCAATAATACGGTTGCATACCGAATAATAAATAATAGTGAAACCGCAGGTTACGTTAAAAATATCGATGGTGGTGAAGCCAGGAAAATAACTGATGTCACTGCAACGTATGGTTTTGACACCACCCGCTAGCTAGCTGATTTGTTATCATACAACTGATGCAGCAGCAAGAAATTAAAGATTTCCAGGCGATAGTATGGCGCTACTACGAAACGTATGGTCGTCATGACATGCCCTGGCGTCGTCCAGAAAAGGATGGCAGCTTCAATCCATACAAGATTATGCTGAGCGAAGTCATGCTGCAACAGACCCAGGTTACACGTGTCATACCAAAATACCAGCAGTTCTTAACAAGATTTCCTGATCTAGCATCACTTGCAAATGCTGAGATGGGAGAAGTGTTACGAGCTTGGAATGGTCTTGGCTATAATCGCCGGGCAAAATTTTTACACCAAGCTGCCCGCATCCTGGTGAATGACTATCACAGTGCGTTTCCGATGAGTCAGGCAGAGCTAGTAAAATTGCCTGGGATTGGTCCCAATACCGCTGGCGCTATTTTGGCGTACACTTACAACCAACCGGTGGTATTTATCGAAACCAACATTCGTACGGTATTCATTCATCATTTTTTTAATGACCAATCAGGTGTTACTGATAAACAAATTTATGAAGCAGTTACACGAACCTTATCAGTAAATAAAAGTTCAGCCCGTACTTGGTACTGGGCACTCATGATTATGGTGTGTTTCTAAAATCCACTATTGGAAATCTTAACAAGTTAAGCAAGTCATATACAAAGCAGTCTGCATTTCGTGGATCGCGTCGACAAATCCGCGGTGCAGTTTTGCGTTTGCTTCATAAGAAACCACTGCCACTTCATGACTTGGAAAAGCAAATATCTGATGATCGGCTTATAGATGTTATCAATACACTATTAGC